>JANTGR010000133.1 GCA_024762875.1 Sulfurospirillum sp. | reverse complement strand
AAAACTAGAGTCAGACGCGGAGACGCAGCTGAAATGGCTATAATCGAACTCGTATAACTTCTTTTATCATGATAGAGGATTTTACTCTATCATGATACACAAATCCACACTTCAGTAAGCAATATTTTCAAAAACACCTATTTTCCAACTTTGTTAATCTCTTTTTGATATAATCTAATTAATTAATATATAGGGGTATGTATGATTCCATTTACAGATGAAGAACTTCGACCAGTTGTAGAAGCTTCCATAGAAAAAGTTAAACCGATGCTGGCACTTGATGGTGGTGGTATTGAGCTTTTAGATATTAAAAACGGTAAAGTATTTGTACAATTACAGGGTGCCTGTGTTGGTTGTGGGTCAAGTGGACAAACATTGAAATATGGCGTTGAAAGACAGCTTAGAATGGATATCCATCCGGAAATGGAAGTGATTAATATCGCGCTAGGTATGGAACAAATGATAGAAGAGATTGCAAAACAAGGCTAGATATGAGTAGATTTTTGGAAGTCGCAAAAACAAATTTTCATAATAGAGAATATAAAAAAGCACTCTTAAATTTTTCGCTGGCTTTAAAAGACGAACCACATGATTTGGATGCAAAGATTGGTGCTTTGTTGTGTGATATGGCATTTGAGAAAGAGGATGAAGCGGTTGCTTTGTTTGAACTCTATGAAGGCTTACGCAGTGAAAGTGTCGAAAGTGCAGTTGATTTTGTTGAAAAATTACTTGCCAGTGAGGTTGATGTTTTGGATATGGATGAAGATGACAGTATAGAAAATCAAATGAATTATGATGATGGAATTGAATATAGAGATTTTTTAGAATTGGTGCATTCACGTCAAGATTTTCAGCGTGCTTTGGAAGACTTAATGTTTTCAACTCGTATTATCATACATAAGAAAGAAGATTTTATAGAGTTTGTCAACCTTTTGATAGAAAATAATTACAGCAATATCGCATTAAATTATCTGGAAAGTGCTCTCTCTTTATATCCTCATGAAACATTTTTTCAAGAGACACTTAATAAATTGGAAAGTTAGTATTCGTTGAAAATAAAATTAAATCAAACAAATTATACATTTTTGAGTGATAACTCAAAAGAGTGCGGTGATGATACAGCATTTTTTTTGTGTGAACAAAATGCACAGTATCTTGAGAATGCCAAAGCTATGCAGGCAGCTGCAATAGTCACACCCAAAGAACTTGAACATATCTTGGACTTAAAAGATATCAAGATAGTTGGCATTACTGGTACCAATGGTAAAACAACGACAGCTGCTGCTATCTATTCCTTTCTTTTAGATTTGAATGAAAAAGTTGCTTTCCTGGGTACGAGAGGATTTTATGTCAATGAAGACAAAATTGCACCAAAAGGGTTGACTACACCATTGCTTTTGGAGACTATGTACAACCTTCATCTGGCAAAAGAAGCACAATGTGATTATTTTATCATGGAAGTGAGTTCTCATGCTATTGCACAAAATCGTATAGAAGGTTTGGAATTTGCTTTAAAAGTTTTTACCAATCTTACGCAGGATCACTTAGACTATCATGATACTTTTGAAGAGTACAAGAGAGTGAAAGAGTCATTTTTTCAAGATGATAGTCCAAAACTGATTAATAGAGATGCCAAAAAGATTGAATTTAATATTAAAAATGCCTATACGTATGCGCTTGATGCGCCATCAACCTTTAATATATTGGCTTATTCTCTCAATGACGGTATCACTGCTGTCATGAGACATTTTGATAAGCAGGTTGACTTTTCTTCTCCTCTATACGGTTTTTTCAATCTTTATAATCTTACCGCTGCTATTGCGGCTGTGAAATTGATTAGTCAACATTCTTTAGATGATATCTGCGCTGTAGTAGATAACTTTGCAGGGGTTAGCGGTCGGATGGAAGTAGTCAGCGAACGGCCTTTGGTTATTGTTGATTTTGCACACACACCTGATGGTATGGAAAAAGTAATGGATTCATTGAAAGAGAAAGAGATTGTGGTCGTCTTTGGAGCCGGTGGTGACAGGGACAGGAAAAAACGTCCTATGATGGGGCGTGTGGCAAATCGCTATGCCAAAAAGATTTATCTGACATCTGATAATCCACGCAGTGAGGACCCAATGGAAATCATCAGTGAAATATATCAGGCTATTGCCGAAAAAGAGAAAGTCAAAGTGGCTTCTATTCGTGAAGATGCGATCTATTTTGCTATTGATGAGCTAGAAGAGGGCGAAACATTATTGGTATTGGGCAAGGGTGATGAAGAGTATCAGGAAGTAGATGGCCAGAAGCGGCCTTTTGATGACCGAGAAGTTGTCAGAAATATCATAAAAGAAAAATTTAATAGATAATTAAATACAATTGAGTGTTATGAATAAACAGACTTATTTACTAAGGCTGCGCCGTAAAACGGCTGTAGAGTCGTTCACAAGTGGGTTTATTCATAACACTTAATTAAAATATTGATGTTGTTTGGCGTAAGCTAAAGTAGACAATCTATCAATAAGTAGAGAATACAAATAGGGGAATTATTATGGGAATACCACAACCGGCATTTTATATTTTTAAATGCGAACAGTCAGCACCTCCAGGGATGCCAAAGCCAAGCTGTGTTACTGAAGATACAAGAGATCTTTTTCAACATTTGGGAATGAAACTGATGGAAAAAGGCTTAATAGCTACCGTTCAGCCAATCAGAACAGGATGTATGAATCGTTGTCAATTGGGACCTGTCATGTTAGTTGAACCGGGACATTTTATGTATGTTGGATTAACAAAAGAGAAAATTGACCGTATAGTAGATGAACATATTATCGGTGAAGAGCCAGTAAGTGAATATTTGATCCCTGAAGAGTTTTGGGATGCGCCGCTTACTCCGTTAGAAGCTATGAAGATGGCAGGCAAATAACAGTATGACAATTGAGATGCTTTATAGTAAACTTCATAGAGCAACCATTACGGATGCAAATCTGAACTATGTTGGTTCGATTACCATTGACAGAGAGTTGATGGATGCTGCAAAACTGCGTATTGGACAGAAGGTTGATATCGTCAATGTGAATAATGGTGAACGATTTTCAACTTATGTGATTGAGGGTGCTAGAGGCAAGAGAGATGTTTGTCTAAATGGTGCAGCTGCCAGGCGCGCAGCTGTAGGTGATCGTGTGATCATCATAGCATATGCCAATATGAGTATGGAAGAGGCTGATATGTTTAAACCGCATATAGTGCTTCTAAATGAAAGTAATGATATTGATGGGACTAAAGATCATGTTTGAAAATATGGATTTTAGCAAAATGGGCGAGATGCTGCAAAAGGCACAAGAAGATGCAAAAAAGATGCAAGAAGAGAGTGCCAATAAAGAGTTTAGCGCAAAAAGTGGCGGGGGTCTTGTCAAAGTCTCTGCAAGCGGTGCGGGTGAAATTGTTGATATCATGATAGATGATTCATTGCTTGAAGACAAGGATTCGATGCAGATTCTTTTAATCTCAGCAGTCAATGATGTTTTAAAAATGGTTGAAGATGATAAAAAGCTTGCTGCTTCCAAGATGTTGGGCGGCTTAGGTGGAATGCCAGGTTTTGGTCAGTAGAGTCAGCATTGAGAAGTGAAGCGTTATTACATAATTTTGAAGTTTATTTAGAACAAAACCTGCCTGCTGTAAAAAGCTTTCATCCTCATTTTGAAGAGGCATTTACCCAAATGTTCAAAGCTGGAGGAAAAAGATTTCGTCCGCTTTTGCTCTTGGAGGTTGTAGATAGTTATGCTCCATTGCTGGTAGAAAATAGTTTACCGGTTGCCCTGGCAGTAGAGATGCTGCATACATACTCTTTGATTCATGATGATTTACCCACTTTTGATGATGCTTCTTTAAGGCGCAGTACAGAGACGCTACATGTGACTTATGATGAAGTAACAGCAACACTGATAGGTGATGCACTCAATACTGACAGCTTTTATATGATTGCCACGGCACCTTTGAGAGATGATGTGAAGATAGCACTTATCAAAACTTTTGCCAAAAACAGTGGCGGTGAAGGTATGGTATTGGGACAGGCTATTGACTGTTTTTTTGAAGATAAAAAACTCTCTTTGGATGAATTGACTTTTTTACATATTCACAAAACAGCAAAACTGATTGCTGCATCACTGAAAATGGGTGCAATCATCGCCAATCTTTCTGAGGAAAATCAAAACTTACTTTATGAAATAGGTTTAAAGATAGGACTTTTATTTCAAGTACAAGATGATATTATAGACGCGACCCAAACTACAATTGAAGCAGGAAAACCGACTAGTAATGATACTGTAAAAAATTCATTTACAAACTTGTTAGGCATTGATGGTGCCTATAAAGAAAAGCAGAGATTGATAGAAGAGATATATGCGGATTTTACATCACTTGAGAGTGATTTGAAGCAAAGATTAACTATCATGATAGAGAAATATTTTAAGTAAGGAAAGAGATAATGCAAGATAAGCAACAGCTTGCAAAGATGGCAAATACAATAAGATTTTTAGCAGCAGATATGGTTCAGGCTGCAAACAGTGGACATCCAGGTGCTCCAATGGGGTTGGCGGATATCGTGACGGTACTCTCAGAACATATCAATCACAATCCGGCAAACCCTCACTGGTTGAACAGGGATCGTCTTGTTTTCTCCGGGGGACATGCCAGTGCGCTTATTTATGCTTATTTGTATTTGACCGGATATGATTTAAGTTTAGATGATTTGAAAAACTTTAGACAATATGGAAGCAAAACACCTGGCCATCCTGAGTACCTTGAAGTACCGGGTGTTGAAGTCACAACAGGGCCCCTGGGACAAGGTATAGCCAATGCTGTCGGTTTTGCTATGAGTGCACAATATGCTGCAAGACTTCTCAATTCGGAAACAGCAAAGATCATTGATCATAAAGTGTATTGTTTGTGTGGGGATGGTGATCTGGAAGAGGGTATTTCTTATGAGGCATGTTCACTGGCAGGCCATAATAACCTCGATAATCTTATCATGATATATGATTCTAATAAAATCACTATTGAAGGTTCTACGGATCTTTCACTCTCTGAAAATGTGAAACAGCGATTTGAAGCACAGGGATGGCAAGTCTATCGTATTGATGGACATAATTATAAAGAGATAGATCAGGTATTGACAGAGCTAAAAGAAGACCAGAAAAAGCCTTCACTGATTATTGCTGAAACGATTATTGGAAAAGGTGCTGTTGATTTGGAAGGTCAGGCAGT
>JANTGR010000132.1 GCA_024762875.1 Sulfurospirillum sp. | reverse complement strand
GTGACGGTTTGGAGGGGTCTTAAAACTTTGGTGCTATCACTATTGATACTGCTCCTATTATAACAGGTGACGGTTTGGAGGGGTCTTAAAACTACTAATACAAGCTATGCTTAGATATTGTAATTATAACAGGTGACGGTTTGGAGGGGTCTTAAAACCATTAAAAAATTTCTAAGTTTCTAAAAATTAACAAAATATATAGAAAAAACAAAAAAATTTGACAAAAAATATCAATTTATATATAATTTGTATTAGTTATAACAGGTGGCGGTTTTTTGAGGGGTCTTAAAATCAAGTACTGTTATAACACAGTACCAGCATAGAGGCTATCTTCGGATAGCTTCCCTCTTTATTCAAAAATCAAAAAGTGTCGGTTGTGTTATTTTCTCCTGAGCAGACTGTTCTCCTACAATAATCTCCATTTTTCCAAACTGAGCATCAGTAAACATCAATATCCTGACATTACCTTTTTTGACATTGGTTTTGAGAAAGTTTTTGAGTCTTTTTTTACCATGATTGGCTGATTCTAAGCTATTGAACACTTTTGCATAAACGGAGTATTGCAAACGGATATAGGCTTCTGCATCCAAATGCCTCGAAAACCAGCGGTAGCGTTTACGGTCTTTTTTTGTATGTGTAGGCAGATCGAACATTACAACAAGCCACATAATTCTAAAAGCACTCATTGAGTTTCTCTATATTAATACGCGGAAAGCTCATCAGCATGGCATCTTCTGTTTCTACGGCCCGCTTGAACATCTGTACATAAAGCTTAGATACGTTTCGCAAAGATGAAAGACCTTTTTCATATTCCACATACTCCATATCGAGTAATCCTATCAGCTCCTTTTTTATCTGAGAATTCAGATACTCTTCACCAACATGAGTCTGCAAGACATTATATACGGCAATATCCATCACCGGACGAAACGGCTCCATCAAGTCATCGCTCAGGTTAAAGGCATTGTATTTGTTGTCATGCCACAAACCTATCGCAGGCAAAAACCCTGCTGCACTCAAATCTCGTGTTATGAGGCTGCGTATCAGAGCATACGCATAGTTGAGTGCCTGATTGCGAATATCGAGGGATTCCTGCTCTCTTTTGAGGTCATCGAAGAGGCTCTTCCAGTAAATTCTGGCGCTCTTGGCTTCTGCACCATAGGCATCGGCCGGGCGTACCTGCGTCATGTAATGTTCTATCTTTGTCGTGTCTCTCTGTAAAATCTCCAGCACCGCTTTTTGCAGAGATATCTTGGAAATAATAAGCTGTTGCCATAGCGTATCGGCTAAGGCTTTCGAAACTGCAAGCTGCGCTTTGAGTGTACGGGTCGCCAGCGAGCTTTGGTGATAAGGGTGGAGTATGGCACTTGGCATATAATACTCGTCGCAAAAGAGCGCCGCTACTTTATGCCTGGAGAGCGCTGCGATCACCTTGGCACTGAGCATAAATCGATCACCTTCAAAAATGATGCTATCAGTATCTTCCAGTGAAAATTTGAATCGATGCGCTTCATCTTCTACGACAAGGTTGCCATTGTCGATACGAAGCATGCACGGCTTAGTGATCCGGATCGTCTTCCACGCTGCCATAACCTGCTTCTTTCAAAAATGATTGTTCCAACTCTTTCAGTATAGTGCCAAATTTCTCATAGCTTTTTATCTCTCCGTTCATATCAAGATGCATTTTAATGACACCTGTGGCACTACCAATACCTACCTGTTTGATCTGAGAGCCTGTAGAGAAAAATTTGGGCTGCTGCTTAGGAGAGGCAGGATAGCGGGGGTTAAACAAAGCTACTTTTTTTGATGAATCAACATAACTTCTCAGGCATCCATAATGCAATATCTTCTTCTCACTGAAAAAAGCTACCATTTCATTGAGATAGATTAACATCCCTTCTTTTTGGTTCTGCAATTCATGATAGTTATTGACATCCATGCGCTGAAGTTCAAGTTTCTTTTCGCCTTTTGAGATATAAATTCCCATCATATTTTTATCGGTCTCTACAAGTCCCCTGTTTATCTCCTCCGCACTAAGCACACTGTAGACAAAGCGTACCCGTCGTACACTCTTTCCATCTATATTCAAATGTTCGATGAGAAGTTCATTGAGTCGTGTTTTGTATGTTTCATCCAGCTCTTTGTCTCGATGAGCATTCCCATAGATTGTATCATCCAACATAGAAGCAATCATTGCAGCTCTACTGTCTATCGCACGCATAACAGGATCACTTTCATTCCCGGAGTAAACATACCAAAGTTTTTGACGTATCTCATGTTCATACTTTTTCATAAACTCCATTCCACTAAGGGTATGTCTATTTTTGAGTATATCAAGCTTGGAAAATTCATCCAAAATATCTTTACGTAGTGTAGGAACACTGTGGCGTCCTGAGTAGACTGTATCTTTATGTGATGATGCAGAAAGGGGTTTTTTATTCACCCAGTAAGAGACACTTCTCATCATACCGAACATATCACGATACCAAAGGCTCTCTTCACCTTTTGACATAAACCGTTCAAAGGCTTCTTTGATATAGTCAGCAATGGCAATACCCTCTATATGAGGTGTATATTTTTGCCAAATCTCCTTGAGCTCCGCCTCACTTTTTCCGTAATTCTCACGCAACAGCCTATGCAGTCTGTTTTGCCATCCTCTACTTACTGCCGCAAGGATCATCGCATCTTCGGCATGGTGAAAGTTGGTATCACGGCTTTTGGATTTGATGCCAAGCAGATTACGTGCCCTTGAGGTTGTTTTACCCGGAACGTTTCGTATCGCCACACCGTTTCTTCGATGTGATTCATCGGCAAAGGGATAAAACATCTTCAATACTTCCGTTACCAGTGCCTCCAGATAGCTTGTCGCACGTAATGATTTGGTATCTTTGACCTCTACGATAGTCTCATCAAGGCTTTTGGCAAGAAGATTTCGATATTTTCTACCATTTATCAGATATTCTTTACGTAACATCTCTACTCGGTTGATGTATGCCTCATCTTCGCCCAACCAGTCCATAGGCAGTCGATTGCTTTTTTTCATATTGCTGTCTCTATGGGCAATGACAAGGTTGTACTCGGCACTAAGCCCGCCAAGTGAACGTGGAACAATATGTTCTATATCCGCCTCCCCACTGAAAAGATCGGAAATATTGATCATATCTCCTGTATAGATATCCATAAAGTTTTGAGACTCAAGCAAACGGATTTTACGTGCCATTTTACGATCAATATTAGGAAACTCTTTTTCATATTCTTTGATGATCTTGTCTATCTCTTTCTCTTTAGCATTCATCCCTTTTTCTATCTCTTTACGTATACTCTCGGGCAACGTATCGCGGGCACTTTCGATCACAATCTCATCAAAAGCACCATAGCGCCAGCTCAAATCCGCAATACGCCTGAGCGACCACGAAGCCAAAGATTTGACAGCATGATTGTTAATAGATGCTTTTCCAAAATTACTGTTTTCAAAACGATTGTCTTTGCCAAGATGAAGATAATTAAGTGACTTTTGATAACAGCTATAATCCTCAGATACTGCAAGTCCTAAAAGTTCCTGAATTTCTTTTTCTTCCCTTCCATCTTCAAAATATGGCAATGCCTGCATGATAAATTTGTGTGAAATAGAAAGAGTACCTGATTTTTTAGCCTCTATAAGTGCCAGAATTTCCCTATCCTCTATTTCCATACCTTCTTGCAGCAGTAAAGTCTTAACCGCTTCTAGTGCAGGTTTGGGTGTTTTGTGCTCTCTTATGATTTCTGCAATATTTACAAAAATTTTTATCGACTCCTTTCCAGAGGCAACTGTTTTGAGTAGGCTGGGATACTTAGATGCCTCTGCAAGGAAAAAGAACTTTACGAGTGTCCTTTGCTGTGTTTTTTTCTTAAGTACGTAACTATCATCACGATTATAGATTTTATTATCATCAGATAATGAAAGAATTTTTCGTATTTCTTTATAGGTAAGCTCTTTAATGCTTTTACCTTTTTTAAGTTTATCAAATACCGCTTGAACGATCTTTTGGCGGTCATCGCTTGTCACTGTGTAATTGCTAATACGCAGATCAGACAGTGTTTTATACAGTCTATAAAGATCATAGAGATAGCTAAATTTGGGTGCAGCGTACTCTTCGGGATAAAAAGTACATTTACCCACAAGATTCATATCGTTTTCGGGCATAATCTGATCTGTTATCGCCTCTTTAAGATCTTCTATAAAGTGAGTACAATGATCTTCATCCATAGAAAGAGCACCTAATTCACATTGCCTTGCGATGATAATCTCTATTTCATCCTCAATATCTTCTCGTCTGATCATTTTTTCATAATCATCATGGTTGCGATAAGACTGTAAAGTACCTTCACCAACTGCACGATGTATCGTCTGTGCTATGGTTTCTCCACCAAAAGTAGATTTGAGTTTTTCAAGACGATTCAATGCCGCATAGACCTGCCTACGCTCATCCTCTTTAGATGTAGCTTCTTTTTCTTGATCAATCAGACCTAGCTCTTTTTTGAGTTCATACAGCAAATCATCCGAAGCGATCGATTTATATCCTCGATGCTTTGCCATATGTGTCATAATCGCAAAAATCTCTTCAATTGATACGGGGCGATCCAATGCCTCTTCGGCACGTAATCTCCACTTATCTATAATTTTGTTCTCTTTTTGTATATTCATCGCTTTATCAAACGATAACAAGCCATATCGTTCAAACACATGAGCAACATCTTTAATACGACGTTTTTTCTTTTCATTGAGTTTACGTTGGCTTGCTTGACCGCTTCGTAATGTCTGCTTTGAATTTCCCTTACTATCATAGGGAGCATCCCTCATAATGACGCTATTGTCAAGACAGAGATAACTATTCTCTTCAACTTCTTCAAGAATCGAATACCCTAACGAAGTAATACCCAAATCAAGTGCAAGTATCTTTTTACCCATTTCTTTCTTCCTCTCTTATTAGTTACTATAATATTTTCTATATATCAAAATACCACTACATAAATATAAATTTGACAACAATAACCATACTGAACAATAAAATGTATAAATGATTTACTTCCCTATATATCACTAGCTTATCATACCATAAACAATTTGGATATTCACACCAATCATAAAGATACAAGAACCATACATAATAATTTTCAAACTTTTCCCAAAAACCTCTTGACAAGTGCGTTATTTGGTGCTATAATGCCGTCCACATAAGCCAAATGACTTATGAATGCTGGGGTATCGCCAAG
>JANTGR010000131.1 GCA_024762875.1 Sulfurospirillum sp. | reverse complement strand
AATCCAACATTTTTTTGGCCTCTGTTGAATAGCATATCAGCTGCTCTTCTGCCACAAAATGAGAGTTTTTACACTGCAGCCTCAGATAATCTTCCCTATCATGATAAGCAATCAATAGACCACTGTAAAAAAACCCATATTGATTGAGCATCTCAATCAGAGCATCCAACGCTTCAATATGATGTAGATTGATATCTGCATAAATCATTTCAGAATGTGCTTTATTGATACTCTCAAGCACCTGTTTGAGTGCCGTCTCATCGATGAGGGACTCAATTGTAATTATCGCGATATTGATCACTGTATTGATATGAAAATCGATCGTTTTTTTAGACGACTTTGCCTCTGTCGGCTCTCTTGAGAGCAGTTTGATCCCTGCTTGTTTATAGACCTTTTCAATCCTGTCATGATAGTATTTGCTATGGACAATATAGCGTTCATGCCTGTCAAAGACAAGATAGCTGATCAATACCCCGCTGCGAAGCGGTATCTTGATCTGATGTTCTATCTCAGTTTTTGAAGGCACTTCTCCAAGCAGTATCGCACTCTCTACCATGCCATGAGCCAAGTTTGCTTTTTGACTGTAAGGATGCAGCATGATCGCTTCTCCGTAGATCGCTGCCAGTTTCAACTCTTGTGCTTTTTGGATCAAAAAATCAAACATTTTACTCATAATCCCCATCTTTTTATAGTGGGGATCAACAGCAGCAATGGCAATTTCAGCGATATTGGACTGAGGTGAAAACACTAATGCAAAATGCCCGATAATAGTTCCCTCAAAATCAGCTACTATGGAGTGTATATCGCTGTTTTCATTCAGTTTTCTGATCTTTTCAGGTTCATAAAAATGGGTTTTATAGTAGGTATAATGGTAGTTTTTATAGATGATTTTGGCGATACCGTCACCATCACCTTCTTTAAAAGAGCGGATTTTTAGATGGGCCAACACGTACTTTTTATTTGCTACTTTATCCAGAGCTATGCCCATCTTGACATTGTAACTCTCTGTAAAAGACTGGATGATACTAAATCGTTTGCCTTCATTGGGCAGCATCGTAAACCAAAAACGATCTACCAGATCATAAACCCGGTAAAATCCCTTTGTATGCTCTTTACTCTGATCAAGCGGTTCATGCATAAAATGTGAAAAATCAAACGGCAGTCCATCATCTTCAACATCGATTTGAATTTGACGCTGCTGGATGGTAAAACGCACATTGAGATTGATCCTTTTTTCATCCTGATAAGCGTGTTCTATCACATTGTTTAAAAGTTCACCCAGTGCTTCATGCAGCGCCTGTGGATTTTTAAGCGGCAGACGTTTTTGCAATTGCCCAAAAGTATACTGTATGATATCAAAATGTGATTTATTGGTTAGCCCTATCACAATCTCATCATGCATCTTTGATCGCCCTAAGCGCAACAGCTGCCATCACTCTCATCCCTATCTTTAATGCATCATCATCTACGTTGAAACGGGCATTGTGCTGAGAGACACACGTCCCCTTGGCTTCATCACAGATTCCCAGACGGAAAAAAGCCCCTTTGACTTCTTTGAGATAACGCCCAAAATCTTCACCTCCCATGACAGGCTCCTCAAGATCTACCACATTTTCTTCACCAAGCAGAGCATTTGCCTCATCCACCAAAAGAGAAGTCATAGAGGCATCATTGACTACTTCAGGACTGCCAAACTGATAGTCAAAATTATGTGTAGCATGCATTGATCGGGTGATTCCCTTGATCGCTATCTCCATCATTTTTGGAAGTTTTTCTCTGATATCATGATTTACCGTACGGACAGTTCCGCAGATTTTGACATGATCACAGATCACATTTGCCGCTTTTCCTCCTTCTATCGTACCCAAAGAAATAACAGCAGGATGCAGCGGATTGACCTGTCTGGAAACGATGTGATTAAGTGAATTGACAACCATCGCCCCAACCAAGATAGCATCCACTCCTTCATGCGGTCTGGCACCATGTGCACTTTTGCCAAAGATCTCTATCTCAAAGGTATCTGCTGATGCGAGCATCACACCATATTTATAACCAATCTGTCCGGTATTGAGATAAGGATAAGCATGCAGTCCAAAAATTGCTTTGACATTCTCTAAAGCACCATCTGCTATCATCTGGGAACTGCCTCCGTCCGTGATCTCTTCAGCAGGCTGAAAGATCAAACGTATGTTGCCCGGTAAATCCTTCTTGACATGCTGCAGTGCCAATCCGACCCCCAGCAATATCGCCGTATGAGAGTCATGTCCACAGGCATGCATCACCCCTTTTTCCTGCGATGCATAGGAAAGTTCTGTTGCTTCATTCAGCGGCAGCGCATCCATATCAGCCCGCAGCGCCACATACGAAGCTCCCTCTTTGAGAGTCAAGTTGGCAACAAGACCAAAATGATTTTCAAATTCTACCACATCCCAGCCTGCTGCCTCCAAAATACCTTTGATGAGATATTTCGTATGCTCTTCGTGGCCAGACAGCTCGGGATGGGCATGCAAATCATGTCGCAACGTGACTACTTGCTCATTGATGGCATCAATGGCATCAAAAAGGTGTTTTTTTATCTTTTTCACTATAAGCTCCTTTCACGGGTTTTCTTTTTTAATTATACTCCTTCTTTGGTTCAAAATGCAAACTCACAGCCAATCCAAGTATAATTAAAATAAATATTTGAAAGGTTATCATGATAAGAACTTTTGCATCATCCATCAGTGCACAGGCAGCTTATACCCTTGTTCAAGATTTACAGGAGTATTTTGTCACGCAGTTAAATGGCATCAGTCAAACATGGGGCAGCAATACCCCTTTTGAAGCTATTGAATGGTTTAGAGATGAGGGGAAACACGGCGGAGGACTGCGTTATGAAGCCCGAGATGAGACTGTCTTTAACCGTGCTTCAGTCAATATCTCCCAGATCCATTATGATGACATAGCCCAAAAAGCCCTCGCATCTGCTTCTGCTATCTCCACTATCATCCATCCAAACAATCCACATGCACCCTCAATGCATATGCATATATCCTGGACAGAACTTAAAAATTCCAAAGGCTACTGGCGTATCATGGCGGACTTAAATCCCAGTATAGAAAATAGTGAAGATAGATCAAGCTTTACAGCAAATCTAAAAGCTATGGCACCTGCATGCAGCAGCGAAGCACTTGCCCAGGGAGAGAGATACTTTTTTATTCCGGCACTTGAGCGTCACCGCGGAGTCAGCCACTTTTATTTGGAAAATTTTAACTCACAAGATAGTGAGGCAGATAAAATCCTGGCCAAAGAGTGCGGTCAATCTGTCATCGATACTTATATCGCTATCCTCAACAAAAACCTCGCTAAAACTGTCACACCACAAGATAAAGAAGCACAGCTGGCCTATCATACACTCTACCTTTTTCAAGTCCTGACCCTGGATCGGGGAACCACATCAGGACTTCTGGTACATGATCAAAATGATGTAGGAATCTTGGGCTCACTGCCTTCTCAGGTAGATAAAAGTTTACTGCAAAAGTGGCTATCCAAGATGCCCTCTCCACAAGATAAACTGTTACAGAGCATCATCGATATACTGCCAGATTCATCTATCATGATAGATCAAAAAATCAAAAAATCATTGGCAGAGGCTGTCAGAGTACATTATGAGCACTATCCCGAAGCGCTCAGCCTGCAAGCCAGCGGGAACATCATCCCGCCGACAGTGCAAAATCACCGCTGAAATTACATTTTCAGCGCATTGTAGGCTAAAAACAACACAGCCAGCGGTGCGATAAAGCGGATAGAAAAATACCATATCTTAAACACGGTATTTCCCATATGCCCAAGCAGCTCGCCTTCTACGATATCCCGCTTCATAGCAAAGCCGACAAAGAGCGCGATGAGGATACCGCCAAGTGGCATCAAAAATGAATCCACGGCAAATTCAAGTGCATCAAAAAGCGGTTTACCACCTATGGTAAAGCTTTCTTTAAAGCCGTCAGAGATGGAAAGAATCACCAGTATTCCCACTGCAAAATAGAGCAATGATGACCAAAAAACAGCACCACCTTTGCTGAAACTCCAGCGCCTCTCCAGATACATCACTGTCGGTTCTACCAGAGATATTGCGGAGGTCAACCCCGCAAATGCCAAGCCTAGAAAAAAGAGCAAGGCAATCACGATACCGATACCGCCAAGCTGAGAAAAAATCACAGGAAGTGACATAAAAACAAGTCCCGGCCCTTTAGCGGGTTCACCGCCAAATTGAAATAAAAAGGAGAAGATGACCACACCAGCCAATAACGCGATAAAGGTATCTAAAAATGCTACCCATAATCCTGCTTGGAAGATATTGGTGTGTTTAGGTAAAGAGGCCGCATATGCCATAATCGAACCGATACCAATAGAAAGCGTAAAAAAGGAGTGTCCTACAGCACGGATGATCGCTTCGCCACTCAACTTGGAAAAGTCAGGATTAAACATAAAAGAGAGGGCTTTGCCAAAACTGTCATATCCCATCGAATAAAACATCAAACCCAGCAATATTAAAATCAACATCGGAATCAGTACAACATTGACTTTTTCAATACCATTTTTAACGCCCCGAACCAAAACAACACCTACAATAACAACAGAGAGTGTATGCAGTGCCATTTGAAGATAAGGTGCATTGCTATAGAGTGCATTGAAAACATCTTCTGCCTCTTTTTGACTCGTTGGCAATCCTGTAACAGCCACATAAAGATAATAAAATATCCAGCCAATCACCACCGAATAAAATGTCATGATAATCAAACCAATCACAAAGAGATAACCTGCTTTTGTCCATGCCCAGCTACTGCCTTTTGGCGCTTCAGTCTGAAAGTTACTCACCGCATCCGCACCACCGCGTTTACCCATCAACATCTCAGCGATCAGCAGGGACACACCGATCAGCAGGATCGTGACCAGATAGACCATCACAAAAGCACCACCACCGTAAACGCCTGTAATATAGGGGAACTTCCAGATATTTCCAAGTCCCACGGCAGCACCGGCGGCGGAGAGAATAAAACCTACCCGGGAAAACTTTGCCACATGATTTTGCATATAAATATTCCTTCAAATTTATCTTATATTAACATAAATATGCTATATTTCCAATCCAAAAACATATAAGGGAAGAGAGATGATTACAGTAGAAATGGAAAAACAGTGCGGCTGCTTTAAAAAAAGTGACTTTGCCGCTATGCAACAATTTGACAACAAAGATGATGCTTTAAAAGAAGCACTGGCAATGTGTGAAGACATGAATGAAACTTTTTGTCAAAAACACAACTTTCAAGT
>JANTGR010000130.1 GCA_024762875.1 Sulfurospirillum sp. | reverse complement strand
AGACTTTCATGGCATGCATATGTTCCTCTTCATACTGGATCAAAAACCATTTTGCACTGCCGGAAAAACCATGTTCAGCACACCAGGAAGACATCCCCAGATAGAGATAGGCAGAGTAAAACTCTTTTTGTAACTGTTTGTTTAGCTCTTCTGTCATTTTAGCGCTTATCATGATATGCTCCTATTTTCTAAAAAGTCTGATTCATTGAGCATGGTAGCATCACGATCAAAATTTTGCATTGTTTCTATGGCTGCAGTTGCAAACCCTTTGATCTCTTTGCATTTTGGGCATTTACCCTCTTCTAAAGTCCCTAAAATCTCTAAACTAATAACATGATTGCATGCCTGACAATAAAACTTCATCGTATATCCTTTATATTGTAATGATCCACATCGTGCATAATCTATTCTTATCTGTCAAATTTTCTCTCAGACATATTGATATATCTAAAAGTAAAATTCTACCACTGCCTTACAAAAGCCATTTTGTATGATAGGTAAAATTAATGAACCTGAATATGTGATATCATGATCATCTGCTTTATGACTCTCTCTTAGCATCGGCAATCCGGTTTTCCAGACTTCGCCGGTATGAGAGCTATATTTTCCACGCGTACTTTCAGCATAGAGTTGGGCTAAATCTGTTCCTGCTTCACAATATCCATCTTGAAAGTATAATGTATCCTCATCTGCTACCGGTACCCATACTTCAAAGCGCCTTGCTATTGGTGTTCCTTTGGCGGAGAGAAAAGTCATCACATACGCATTTTCTTCATACATCCAAGCCGGTAATGCTAAAGCTGTAGTGATACCTTCCTTGGCAGCTTTTGCAGCGCGCATAAATGTACCTGACTCTGATAAGTTTTTAATCACCAACGGCATTTTTGATGTCCATACAGTTCCTGGGAGTCCATGTCCTTTCATGATCTTTAGACGACTTGAGAGCCATTCAAACTTCTCCATCGTGCCATAATACCCATCAACCAAGCCCATTTCATTACTGCGATTTTCTTCTTTTTTCCACAGCTCTATCGCACCAGCATGTTCATTGATATCGCCACACAGAAAAAGTACTACTGCATGGAGATACTCTCCTGCAAATATTGGCATAGCAATTGCAGTTGTCAAACCAATCTCTTTTGCCATTTCAGTACGCTGAAAGTAAGAGCCTTCTAATTTTTTGAGGATTATTGGATGTTTTGCCGACCACGCTTTGCCGGGAAGACCTTCATCATACTTAAATGACATTGTTTGACTATATTTTTCAAATTCTGTAAATGAACCATATAATCCTTTTACCAATGTCAATTCTGTTTTTTCTTGATTTGGCTCCCAAACCTCTGTAGCTTTTATAAATGTAGTCATATTTTTATCCTCTTTTATTAATGTAGTAAACATATTATTATGCATATTTTATTCCAGAGATATAATGCATGCACAAAATGACAAAATTGTCGCAAAAGCACAAATATCTAACAAGAATAAAAGTTGCAAACACTCAAACAATACAACAATCAAGGAGAATAGATGCAAGTATCTTTGGATACAGATACCATGGTATTAGAAGATATGCCCCTGGATGAAGGGTATGCTTCTGAAAAGATTACAGCCAAGGACTTCCTGGGTGAAGAAGTACATTTTGCCGGACAAAATGGCAAAACACAGATTATCGTCTCTACTCCATATCTCAGTCAAGATAATTATGATGAGTTTAATGCGATATTTCAAAATAAAGATCTTGAAATGGAAGATGTAGAAAAGTACCTTGTTCTCTCTTCCAAAGAGGATGTCAAAGTCGCATTTGATATGCCTGTAGTGATAGATGATGAAGAGATGTTCGGTGATGAGTTTGGTGTGCGTATCAGTGATGCACCTCTTGCAGGGAAACTGACTAAAGCGCTTTTTATCATCTCCAAAGATGGTGCTATCTTTTATGAAGAAGTACCAACGGATTTAAAGATGAGATTTAACGAAGATAAAATATATCAAAAAACCATGGCCGCACTCGAGTGCTATACAGGAAAAGGATGCCACTAATGCAAAAAACGATCGAAGATACTATCACCCAAATCAAAAAAGAGATACGAAACCAAATCACTGTTCCTTATTTTGGATTGGGTGTTTTTTATGACACTGTTACAAATGAAGGTGAAAAGATGCCTTATGACTCTGACTCTCTCATCTTGATGATGAACAATGGAAGGGCTATGAGTCCAAGACTTATGTATGAATTTTCTCGTGCTGCTATGCACCTTGAACAGAGAAAAGGTCGTGAGTATATGGAACAGTTAACAAACTTTATCTACACCAAAGAGTATGATCCTACCCCTTTACAAAAAGCGATAGTCAGTATGTCACCAAGATATATCGTAGATACAAACAGAGATACTAAGATTCAGGAACTACTCTCTTTTGAACCACATCACCTTATCATAGGAAAAGCAAGGATATTGGGTGATCCAAACAGATATGAAGTTTTTGAATATGATGTGGAAAATAAAAAATATTTTCAAGTAGAAGAAGAAGCACTTGATGATGCCAAAAAGATTCTTTTTAAGCCTATGGGTTCACCACTTCCTGAGCCATCATTTATCATATCCGATGCAGATTATGTAGATTGGCTGACTGAAGCGATGGGTGGTTTTGCGATACCAGTCGATCTGAAAAGTTATCGAAAAGCTAAAAAATACCTTTTTATCGGTACTGCCTTTGACCGCGATACTGATCGCATGGTCGCCAATGAGATCACTATGGATTTAGAAGGTGGCTATTTTGTCACTGACAGGGAAATCTCAAAAAGAGAAGAGAAATTTATCAACAAGCACAATCTTGAAATAGTGCCTGTCAATCTTGAACAATTTACAGAACTATTTATCTAACACTTAAGGAGAAGTTTATGCCAATAATACCAACAGTCAAAGATGTTTCGCCAAAGGGTGAACGCTATTTTGACCTTTTTTCAAAACTTTTAAATGACAGAATCATCGTCATTACAGAAGAGATCAATGATCAAATGATGGGAATAATCGTCTCTCAACTTCTCTATCTTGAAGCAGAAGATTCGGATGAACCGATACATATGTATATAGCTTCCCCGGGTGGATCCGTGATGAGTGGTTTATCTATCATCGATACGATGAATCTCATCACGGCACCGGTGCACACCTATGCCATGGGGCTGGTTGCATCCATGGGAGCACTCATATTTACCTGCGGAGAAAAGGGTCACCGTTATATTCTGCCAAATGCAGAAGTGATGATTCATCAACCACTTGGCGGTTATCAAGGTCAGGCAAGTGACATAGAGATTCATGCCAACCATATCATACGACTCAAAGCAAGACTCTATAAGATTCTCTCTAAAGCCACTGGAAAAACAGTCAAAACGATAGAAAAAGAGAGTGATAGGGACAATTACTTTGAAGCCGATGAAGCGATCAAGTTTGGTTTAGCAGATGAGATCATCACACAAATCACACAAAAGGATGTAACATGAGTAAAGAAGAAAAAAGTTGCTCATTTTGCGGTAGAAAACAGTCTGAAGTTAAAAAAATATTTAGTTCAGAACACTGTACTATCTGCAATGAATGTGTCAATACCTGTTCAACCATACTGGTCAAAGAAGTCAAAAAAGAGCAGTATAAACAGCTCAATCAAACACTGCCAAAACCGGACAAAATAGTAGAATTTCTTGATCAATATGTCATAGGTCAGGAAGAAGCAAAAAAAGTTCTCTCTGTAGCACTCTATAATCACTACAAAAGAATCGAAAATCCTGTTTATGACAATGTCGAACTTGAAAAAAGTAATATCCTACTGCTTGGTCCTACTGGTAGTGGTAAGACACTCATCGCAAAAAGTCTCTCAAAGATTATGAATGTACCATTTGCTGTAGCTGATGCTACAGCACTGACTGAAGCCGGTTATGTAGGTGAGGATGTTGAAAGTATCCTTTCGCGTCTGTTAGGAGCAGCCAACTTTGACATAGAACTCGCTCAACGGGGGATCATCTACATTGATGAGATTGATAAAATAGCCAGAAAAGGTGAAAACTCTACACTTGGACGGGATGTTTCCGGAGAAGGTGTACAACAGGGGCTTTTAAAAATCCTTGAAGGTGCAGAAGTCTATGTACCTGTCAAAGGCAGTCGAAAAAACTCTACCACCGAAACAGTCCTTTTTGATACCAGTCATATATTGTTTGTCTGTGGTGGTGCATTTGTAGGACTTGTACAGGATAAAAACACTAAAAAAAGCAATAAAGTAGGTTTTTCCAAAGCTGATGCCAAAAAAATCAAAACAAAGAAGATCGACTCCAGATCACTTGTACACTATGGTATGATTCCTGAATTTATCGGTCGTATCCCTATCATAGCAGAGTTAAAAGAGCTGGACAAAGAACAGATGGTTCGCATACTCAAAGAACCCAACAATGCACTTATCAAACAGTTTCAGGCACTCTTCGATATGGATGGCATCGAACTGGAATTTGAAGAAAAAGCACTTGAAGCCATTGCACAAAAAGCGATAGACAAGGGTGTAGGTGCCAGAGGATTGCGTGGTATCATAGAGGAATTTATGCTACCGCTGCAATACAGCTGCCCATCTATGGAAAACCTAAAAAGCTGTACAGTCACCGAAGGCGTGATCAACGAAGACGCAGAACCAATTTATTCATATAATACAAAAGAGGAAGAAGCTTCATGAAAGAGATATACTTAGACAACAATGCAACCACAAGACTAGACCCAATGGTAAAGATGGCGATGCAGCCATTTTTTGAAGAGCTATATGGCAATCCAAATTCACTACACTCTCATGGGATAAAAGTAAGACCTTATTTAAATGAAGCGATGGGGCATATGTATGATGCCCTCAATGTTCCGGATGAAGATGATATTTTGATTACTTCATGTGCAACAGAGAGTAATAACACTGTTTTAAAGGGGATCTACTTTAAACATATCGCAAAAAATCCAGAAAAAAACCATATCGTCGCAACTTCAGTAGAACACCCGGCGATTTTAGATACCCTGCGTTTTTTAGAAAATTATGGCGTTGATGTCACCTATGTGGATGTCGATGAAAGTGGCGCGGTTGATGCTGAAAAGATCATGGCAGCAGTCACAGACAAAACAATTCTCATCACTATGATGTGGGCAAACAACGAAACAGGTCTCATCTTTCCAGTTGAAAAAATCGCTACATTTGCAAAACAAAAAGGTATACTTTTTCATACAGATGCTGTACAGGCTATAGGAAAACTTCCTGTAGATTTAAAAAAGATTCCTGTAGATTACCTCACATTTTCTGCTCATAAATTTCATGGTCCAA
>JANTGR010000129.1 GCA_024762875.1 Sulfurospirillum sp. | reverse complement strand
GTTGGCAATCTTCTTTGAGGGGAGATTGGATAAATATTTAGAGGTGTAGCGTTTATGTTACCAATTGTGGCTGACACGGAATTTTAAACGCTCTCGATAGCTTTGCTATTCGTTCCTCGTACTTGTTGTACTTTTAGTCTAGTAAAGCCATACTATTTTGAATACTTTCATCTATAAATTTAAAAAGTTCATTTTTGTCATTAATAGCTTTTAAGTATTCATTTCTATGTTCGTTTTCAATAAGTGGTGGAACAATATTGTTTTGAATTGCTTGATATGCCATTATCAAGCGGCCAACTCTACCATTCCCATCAGCAAATGGATGGATTCGTTCAAATAGAATATGAAATTCTGCAATATCCAATAGACTCATATTATTGCTATTAAATTTATATAATAAATTTTCTATATCATTTGAAATTTTATTAGGTGAAGACAGTTTAATATCAACACCTTTTATATATCGTTCATCTAATCTGTATGCACCAATTGGTTTTGAAATGTATTCAGGTGATACTTTTAAAGCATCTTCAAACATGATGGCATGTAAATCTTTTATAAAACTACCATCAATGATATTATCTTTATTTGCAGCTTCACGAATGACTACATCATAAGCTTTGGCAAAGCCTAAGATTATTAGTTGCTCTGCAAGTGGTTTATCCCCCGCTGTATTTCCATGTTCGAGGAGTTCTTTTGTTTCACCAAAAGAAAGAGTTGTACCTTCCATTGCATTTGAATGATGTGTTATTGATATTCGTAATTGTCTAAAAAGTTCTTCTCTTTGTTTTAATGATAAATTACTTAGTTTTTGCATTTTATATATCTTTATTTTTCATCATTACTTATCCTATTAAGTTGAACTTGTTAAATAATTCAGAAGTTTTAAAGCGTTTTAATTGCTCTAAATCACCAATTAAATTTAACTCACTCAACTTTCGCACATGCAAAAGTCAATCTTAACCCCATAAATAGCCACTTTAAGGTATAATTCATTACCACAAATCACTATACAAGGGCTATATTATGAGTTATAAGAATACTATCATAGAAGCTATAAACAACAGATTAAATAATCCTATTTTAAAGGTATTAAAAGAGATAAAAATCACAACTCTTATGAAAAAGAGTTCATTTGAGAAAAAAGATGGTGTAAGCAACTACACCATCTTTTTGCACTTCATCTACATGATAATAATGAATAAGAAGATAGCAACTTTTATGAAACAAAGTAAAGATTCTTTGAAGAAAGATGCTTACTATCGTATGCTAAAAAATGAAAAGTATCACTGGCAAAAACTTCTTTTACTCAGTAGTGCAAAACTCATAAAATTAGTTGCACCGCTCCAGAAAAGAACAGAGGAAAAACTTTTTATCATTGATGATACAAATGAGGATAAAAGAGGCAAATTGATAGAGGGAGTTTGTGATAAATTATGGAGTAATAAGGATAAGAAAACCATCAGAGGCATCAATTTAGTTTCACTGAACTATAGTGATGGTCATAGTAACTTCATGTTGGATTTTGCATTGAAATTCAATAAAAATCTTAGAGTAAAAGTTCAGGACTTTAAAAATCAGTTTTATCATACATCTAACTCTCAAAAGAGAAAAGAGGAAGGTCTTGAGAGTAAGTTGGTGATAGCGCTAAATATGTTGAAGAGGGCTATGAAAGCCGGTATTAAAGCAGATTATCTACTTGTGGATAGTTGGCACCCCAGGGCATTTCCTCACTTTGTTCAGGGCATATTCCAAGCCAAACTTCATCAAAGATGTAAAAAAATTAAGACTACATGTAATCACAAGAATAGCGAACAATAATAAAATATGGCATTTCAAAAACAGTTATAAAACTCTCAATAGAATCTATGCGATTCTTATCAAAACAACAAGGCAAAAAAGAGCTACTTACAATAAAATAAAATACACTTATTGCTCTACAGTTGTCAATCATCATATATCGGGTAGGGTCAAAATAGTTTTTATAAAAACGCACAATAAACTCATCCCTATTTTATCAACAAACATCAGGCTAACAGATGAAAAAATTATCAATATTTATAAGAAAAGATGGAATATAGAACAAGGTTATAAAGAGCTTCGTGAACATTTTGGATTTGGGAAGGAAGAGAATAGAATCTATGAAGCACTTATTGCAAGAATTTCTCTTTCATTCATCTCTTATAATCTTGTGAGTTATATCAATCGTATAAACCATGAACCTCAAACACTGGGAGGTCTATTTAAAGACCTCGAATGTGAACTTACAAATCTTGCAATATCGATGGAGTTCTTTATTCAGATATTAGTAGAAATTTCTCAAAATCTTGATGAAACTCAAAAAGATGAAAAAGATAATATGATTTTAGCTCAACTTATCCATAGTTTAGGAGTTTGTACTCAGAATTCTCTTGGATTTATGTGCGAAAGTTGAGTTAAATCTTTTTCAAATTTGTTTATTTCTTCATTCATAATTTTCCTCAAATTTTTTGGGCACCTTTTTTAAAAAGGTGCAGGGTTGCAATGATAAGTTTGAACTTGTCATGATGGTTCAATATTCTCATGACTTCTTTTTTTGGTGTGTTATAATAATGTTTGCTCTGTTAGTACAACTCTTTAATATCTAAACAAAATATACAAAACACCTCCATATTCCCATATTATCACACACCAAAAATGCAAGATAATAATATTGCCGATGAAACTATTTGTAAATTTAAATCATTATATCAAAAAATTAAAATAATTTAAAGCTTAAAGCAAACTTTTAGCCCGAAATATGACAATTAACATACAAAGTCTTTAGTTAATTGGCAAAAAATCCATTATGTGTGCAAAGTGTTCATAGTACAGGAGGTCAATAAGAGTGGTAAAAAGAAGCTATTAGATTTACTTTACCGCCTCTTATCAGTACCGTTTTTTTCATCTTTATTCTCCTTATATAGCGTCTATTTCTATAAAAAACTATGTTATACTATCACAAAAAGGCTCTATCATGATAGAGAAAAGATTTGGCATCAAAGACGCTGTAGTATTTGATACTCCCTTTCCAAACTTTCCACCGCTCATCACCCTGCTCTCTCCTGAGGCAAGCTGCCAAATTGCCCTTCACGGTGCGCAGGTTTTATCCTACAAGCCCCATCACAGCCCTGATCTTTTATGGATGAATCCCCTGGCCTATCATGATAAAACAAAAGCCATCAGAGGCGGGATACCGCTTTGTTTTCCATGGTTTGCCTCCTTGGGTTCGCCTGCACACGGCTTTGCCCGGGTTGCACAGTTTGAAGTCCTGGCAAGTGGCCTGGATGAAAAAAACAATCCCCATATCACCCTGCAGCTGCAGGATTCAAAAGCAACACGTGCTGTATGGGATTTTTCATTTGAAGCCCGTTTATATGTGAAACTTTCACAGAAACTGGAATTACAGTTTTGCGTTGAAAATCAAGACAACAAGCCCTTTAGCTTTACAGAAGCACTACACAGCTATTTTCATATCAGCGATGTAGCCGATGTTCGTGTCGAAGGATTTGAAGGCTCGCTTTATCATGATAGCCTCCAGGAAGGGAAAACCAGCATCCAAAGAGAAGCTATCATGATAGAGCAGGAGATAGACCGTATCTACATGCATCAGCAGCATGCTTATATCAAAGACGAGGGTTTTAACCGCACCATTGAGATAGAAAAAGAAGGAAGCCAGCAAAGCGTCGTCTGGAATCCCTGGATAGAGAAATCTTCCAAGATGCCGGATATGCCAAAAGAAGGCTACCGGCATATGCTTTGTGTTGAAAGCGCCAACATCCAGCATCCCATCACACTCTTACCCGGTGAAAAACATACGATGAAACTCTCTATTCATGAAACTTGAAGCGATCATCATAGGAGCCGAAGCCAAAAAACCACTACACATGGTACAGCAGGCAAAAGCAGTAAAAGCAAAAGGCCTGGAAGGCGACCGCTATTTTTACCATCAAGGCACCTTCAATCAGCCCTTACTTTCCCAAACTGGCAGAGATATCACCCTCATAGACTATGCCGCACTCTCTTTGTGCAATCAACGAACAGACAGTCATCTTGATTTTACCGACCTCAGGAGAAATCTGGTCATCAGTGACTTGCAGACTCTTGCCTGGCCAGCACTGAAAAAGAAGAGATTCTATATCGGGGATGCAGCATTTGAGATCGTACGCACGGCGCCTCCCTGCCGCTATCTTTCAAGATTGTTGGATACGGACATGATGACAGCACTGAAACATATCGGTGGATATCGCGCCAAAGTCCTCCAAAGCGGAACGATCCATGTAGGAGATACACTGCACTTTTGTTAGTTTCGCCTGCCTGATGATCGCGTTTTATTGTTATTTCGGCGTGGCTGCTGGCGCTTTTTTTGAATCGGCTCAGCCTGGATAGTTGGATCCGGTTTAAAGGCATCGAGCTTTACTTTGGGTATTTTATGTTTCAGTATCTTCTCTATATTGCTCAACAGTTCAAGTTCATCTACACAGACCAAAGACGCCGCTTCCCCATTGCTGCCGGCTCTACCCGTACGCCCGATACGATGCACATAATCTTCTGGAACATTGGGCAGTTCAAAATTCACCACATGCGGTAACTGATCGATATCGATACCCCGTGCAGCGATATCTGTCGCTACCAATACCCGAACAGCACCAGATTTAAAATCCGCCAGTGCTTTTGTTCTTGCTCCCTGGCTTTTGTTACCGTGTATAGCAGCAGAAGAAATACCTTTTTTATCTAAACGTTCACTCAGTTTATTGGCACCGTGTTTTGTACGGGTAAATACCAGTACCTGTTTCCAGTCATGCTCTTTGATCAGATGAATCAGCAATTCCCGTTTACGTGCCTTGTCTACAGGATATACCACATGTTCAACCTGTCTGGAAGCTTCATTGGGACGTGCCACTTCAATCAGTATCGGTGAATTGAGCAGGTTATCTGCCAGCGCTTTGATCTCTTGTGAAAAAGTAGCGGAAAAAAGGAGATTTTGCCGTTTTTTCGGTAGCAGTGCCAGCACTTTTTTAATATCATGGATAAACCCCATATCCAACATCCGGTCCGCTTCATCCAATACCAAAATCTCGATAGAGGAAAGATCAAGCGCTTTTTGCCCCACCAGATCAAGCAGCCGCCCGGGTGTTGCGATCACGATATCTACACCTTTTCTCAGTTTGGTGATTTGCGGATTGATTCCGACACCGCCAAAGATGATGGTAGAAGAGAGTGGCAGGTATTTTCCGTATGTAGCCACACTTTCACCTACCTGTGCCGCCAATTCTCTCGTAGGGGTTAAAATCAACGCTCTAATCCTGGGCTTTTCACCTTTTTGGCGTTTTACCTGAC
>JANTGR010000128.1 GCA_024762875.1 Sulfurospirillum sp. | reverse complement strand
ATTTTATTTTTAAAACATGCTGTCAATGATTTTGTCAAAAAGCCTTTTTTTAAAGAAGAGCTCAGCACACGTGTCAATAACATCCTCGATGCTATGGAAAATGTACAAAAATTACGTGACTATGCCAATACTGACTATCTCACACAGGTAGCCAATCGAAAAGCCTTCTATCATGATATGACATCATATTATAAACAAAGCAAGAAAACAGAAACGCCGTTTGCATTGGCGATGATCGACATTGACCATTTTAAAAATGTCAATGACACTTATGGACATGATATCGGAGATGAAGTCATCAAAATTTTAGCTCAAACCATTCAAAACAATATCAAAGGACGTGATATCGTTGCGCGATTTGGAGGTGAAGAGTTTTGTGTGGTACTAAAAGATATTCCACCCATTTTGGCACTCAAGTTTTTTGAATCCCTGCGCGAGAAAATAGCAGCACTCCGCATCACAGCCAATAATGGTGAACAAATCTCATTTACAATCTCCACTGGTGTCGTCACAAACTATCAAGAGAGTCTTGATGAGATGCTCAAAGAGAGTGATCATTATCTGTATGAAGCCAAAGCAGATGGCCGAAACAGAGTCTGTTCGGACCAGCAGCTGGCACTAGCTTAGTATCCTTGGCAGGGTAATGCCTGTTTGAGACTGGTATTTTCCTTTTTTATCTGCATATGTCACTTCACATGCTTCATCACCTTGCAAAAAGAGTACCTGTGCGATCCCTTCATTGGCATATATTTTTGCCGGAAGTGGTGTGGTATTGGATATCTCTATTGTGATATGTCCTTCAAACCCGGGTTCAAAGGGGGTGACATTGACAATGATTCCACATCGGGCATACGTGCTTTTTCCCAGACAAATTGCCAAAACATCCTGGGGCATCTTAAAATACTCTACCGTACGTGCCAGGGCAAAAGAGTTGGGTGGTACGATCGCGACATCTGCTTCGATATCAACTACATTGTCTTCATCAAAGTTTTTTGGATCAACCAGCGTAGAGTTTACATTGGTAAATATCTTAAACTCCCGTCCAACCCTGATATCATAACCATAGCTGCTCAATCCGTAACTCACCACATTTTTCCCCACCTGTTCTTCACAAAATGGACTAATCATATCTTTTTCAAGAGACATCTCTCGTATCCAACTATCGGCTTTTAACCCCATATATCACCTTTTATTTTTTGCATATTATAGCGGTAAAAGTTTAACCCACACTAGAGATCACAGCGAAAATCAATACCATCGAGTAACTTGACCGACTCTTCTATATCACCACCAAATCTGCGTTCTTTATCATCCATATGTACCCGTAGATCAAGCAATCCTCCCTGTTGTGCAGGGCAATAATCCATTTTGTAAAAACTGTTCGCAAATGCACTGAGTTTTTCACCCAGTTTGTTAAACTCTTCATCCAGTCTATCTGTCTGTGTTGCTTTTAAAAATCCACTCTGACCGATAGCTTTCAGCACAGCATCATCAACATCACCCAAACCGATTGTATAATAATAGTTTCGCTTATAAAGGGGAAGCAAACTAAGCATCTCACTCTTTTTTGCCACGGCATCGCCAACCGTATGCCGTCCATCAGTAAAAATGACTATTGTTGCAAAATCATACTTTTGCTGGTTGCCATCACCGATACTGGAAGACTGCCCTTCAACACAGTCATCAAACCAGCGGCATACTACACTCGTAGAATCTATCACAGCGCCATAAAGGTTGGTAGAATTGTAGCCTTCAAGATTTTGCTCTCTCCATGCAGCATCATACAGCTTATCCAGAGAAGCTTTTAAAGAGTTCGTATCAGCTGTGGTATAGGTACCGTTTGGTGACTGCCACAATGGCTGAATCTTCCGCTTGCTGTTAAAATAATAAATCGCCATTGTCTGATTGCTTGTAACGATCTGATCAATAAAATTTTTTGATGAGTTGACAATTTGATAACAAAGGTTTTCAGGGTTTGATGAAGCATTGACATCCTTGCAGTCATCTACGATTGAACCGGAAAAATCCAACAGTAAAAGGATTTTATTGGAAACAGTTTTGGAGTCTTGGGAAACTTTGAGTTTAGACTCATTGACCAGCTGTTTATTTTCATACATCGTATAAAAACTGTCATTAGAAAGGCCACTTACGGGGATTAAGCCATTTTCAGTTTTTGCCTGATACACCATACTATAGTGCCCGCTGTCACGGAAATTGCCACTGAGATCCACCAGTGTATTGCTCTTTGAAATCACATCAAACAACACTTTTCCACCGTTTGGAATAATACTGTTTTCGCTCAAACCTGTACCCGTATCACTGCCGCTTCTGTTACATCCTGAAAAAAGCACTATCATGATAATAAATAGATAACGATAAGCATTCATAACTTTCCTTTGTATTTGTTAAAGCTATTTTACCTTTGCTTCCCTTAGAGTTTTAAAAAAGTATATATCTTTCCATGTTTGGGATGCTCTGATATCCGCCCTTTAAAGCCTCTTTTTTGTAATTGCCTGGCCAATAACAGCATAAAAAAACCATGTGAAACTATCATGATAGAAGATTCTTTTGCTTCTATCATGCTATCCGCAGCTTCTTTGGCGCGTTTGTGTGTCCGGATTTTGCTTTCACTGCGTTTGACAAGCCCAAGTGACCACAGTATCCTTCCTGCAATCAACCACCCCAGTTTGGGAAATCTATATTTCGTATCTACAAAAGCTTTGGCTTCTACTTCATTAAAGAGTGAAGATTTTTCATATTCAGTCATTCCCAGATATGTCGCCGTTCTCTCTGAGCGGCTTAAAGTACTGATAAATACTTTTTCTACCTCTGGCAAATCTACTGCACATGCTTCCAGGTCATAGGTATCATATAAATCAACCCATGCGTCAATTTCACTGGAAGAAAAAAGTTTTTTACTGCATGTATCTTTGACACGAAAATGCCGCATGAGATAAATCTTTTTCACTTACCAAAGACCCAATAGATAAAGCTCGGGATATCATTGATCCCAAAATAGATATTGTTTTGCCGACCTGCATAGTCCATACGCTTTGTGTAGGTGATGCGAAAGATATTGAGCAAATCAAGGTATGCATTCAATCCCACACCGACACTACCATCCAATTCACTGCGAAAATCCTTATACAGACTTCCGCCTGCGCCTATCATGATAAAGTCTTTTTTAACATCATAATTTAAATTGAGATCGAGTCTGGCAAAATTCACCTGATCCTCGCGATTGGTAAATTCAAATCCAAAAGAAGGCTTTGCTTCGATTGCACGCGGCAGATAAAACTTGTCATGCTCAAAATAATAGTAATATTCATACCCCAAAGTAAACATGTTTTTTGTCAATGCCAACTCATAAGGAAGCGCTTTTACTCCCAATTTGTCTCTGTCAAGCGGTGCAGAAACGGGGTTGTAGGTCAAACCGCTCTTTGTACGATAAAATGATCCTGCCGTATAAGCTGCCACCGATGCAATCGCCGGAGTTAGATTGGTCGAGTTTTCATTTTCAAGCATGACGATGCGCTGTATGATATCTGTCAACGGTTTTCGGTACCAGTTGTCTGGATACTGCAGGGTATGGATGAGATATGCATTATGTGCCTGATAGCCATTTTTCTGTAGATTTTCTATAAAATGATGATAATCTTCCATATCCATTGATGTTGTATCTTTGATCGCTTCATAGATCTCAACCAAATCTTGATTGGCGGGGTGTTTTTTACGATCAAACCCTCTCCCAAACTCTTCTTTTGACAAAAGATTTAAAAAATGTTTTGATTTGGGTGAAGATTTGGTTAAAATCGTATAGATATATTTGCGCGCCCTCTGCTGGCAGATAGCATCGTCCTGTTCTATACTTTTGCCATATTTGCAGGCATATTTTGCAGAATTGATGATAGCATCATAGACCCCTACATAATAATCATACTCACGAAATCCTTTATCTAAAAAGGCGCCAAAGTGTTCTAAAAACTTTCCTGTGATAGGAAAATAACGTGAAGAGAGATGAATCTGCTTGTCACTCTTTAAAAAATGCTCAGAAAGTGTGTTATAAAGAACACTGGATTCAGAAGCAGCAAAGATTTGTGTCAAGAGTCCAATGGCGCTATTGATAGGACTTTGGCGAAACTCTTTTTCATCATCTTTGGCTGTATGTTTAAACGTACGGCGCATATTTTTGGGATCCATAAAGATAAAATCACTGCTTTGATGGTTCGCAAGCCGTATCCCAAGATCCAAAGGAATATTGTCAAATACACCACCATCCAAAAACAGTGCATGTTCTTTCTCTCCCTTATAGACATAATCCAGTGCAACTTGTTCAAAAGCAATCGGGAAGGCAGAAGAGGCAAACATCGCTTTTTTTATGGCTGCATCACTCGGTTTTCCATCTTGGGCTAAGTGTATGGTATTGTCACGTTGGATATAGCTGTCCATATTGTCGATGACACTGCCGCTGCCATCTTCTTTGGCTTTGAAATAAAAAGGAATATGAAAAAGTTTATTGGCGATTTTGATATTTTTAATCGTCACCTCTTTTGGGTTGACCCGTGTTACGGCAAACCCAAAAGGGACACTGCATTCCTTATCATAAAGAGGACGATGCAGCTCTGTCATGATAGTATCTGCAAGGGACTGTATCTTTTTGCGTGAAAAAAGGGAAGTTTGATTGGCAGGATCAAGTGTGGCATCTTTGTTGATAAACAGATCCTCAAAATCCACATCCGTCCACATATCATGAAAAAGATTTTGTTCGATGGTATTGTTGATATCAAAAGCTTCTTTGGAGCGGCACCATGCCATAGCCGACATGAGCGTATTGATAGCACCTGCAGATGCTCCCGCGATGGATTTCATAGCGATATCATTGTGTTTGGCGCTATGTTTGAGGTATCCCATATATTTTAAAAGTGCCCAATTGTATCCTGCTTCATAAGCACCCAGAGAGATGCCGCCGGAAATAATGAGTGAAAAATCATTTTTTTCCTGATCTGCCTGAAGTGCTGAAAAAGGAAAAAAACAGAGGAAAATCAAAAACAGCTTTTTCATATCATGATAGTAGCAAATTTTGTATTTACTTCCTGTTATCATTTTGTTATAAAAATATAATAATATATATTTATCTTAATTATAAGGATAAAAGATGAAAAATATTAAATCTAAAGAAAAATGTACCTTTTTAGAAAGAATGGTAACAAGAAGATTGAAAAAATCTTCTCAAAAATCCTATCTTCTGAATCATAAAAACTAAAACACCCAAACGACATAGCTGCCCTAAAGCAGCTCTGTCACTCTCTAAGGTTTTCTGAGAACTTTAATCGTTGCTTCAGCTTTCTTTTTTTCAAAATACTCTATGATCAACGCCTGTTCTTTCTCTTTC
>JANTGR010000127.1 GCA_024762875.1 Sulfurospirillum sp. | reverse complement strand
GTCACATCAGAACTCAAGATGTATGATGAAATAGGACTTGACAGCAGCAAAATCTATAAGATCTCCTATATCACCAAAGAGGCTTCAGTCGGTGATATGAAACTTGTAGAGTCTTTTGCTGTCGATAAAAATGCACTACTTGAAAAATACCGGCAACCGCTGCAAAAAGTCAAATACATAGATTTTTTGGCGATTCCGTTTTTGATTTTTGAAACACTGTATACCCATAATATATTAGAGAAAAAAAATGACCTTTTTATCTCCATAGATGCAGACGAAGCTTTTTTCGCTTTTTATAAAGATGGCAGCTATATCACGTCCAAAAAAACACTTTCACTCTCTGATATGGTCAAAGAGGCAGAAAATAAAAATATCATAACCAGTATAGAAGCATTAAAAGAAACACTGTTGAAAAAAGGGCTTCTGCAGGAAAACTATACACCCCAGGAATATGACATCTATGATTATATTCAGACAACATTTAAAAATTTTTTATCCAAAACATACAATATAGCCCTCCACAACAGAAATGTCTACGGATTTACAAAAATCGAACGTATCTTTTTCTCACTGGACAATCAGACTATACCAGGCTTTGAGCAGATGGCGCAGAGTTTTTTCGAAGAGGCAACATGTTTGGCACTGAACTTTTTAGCCCATGAAAAAACGCTTGCATTAGATGCCATAACCACATCCTACATACTTGACAAGCTCACCTCTCATGATCAGTCACAAAACTTTACCATACTTGAAAAAAAAGCACCTTTTTATAAAAGTGAAGTCGGAAAATTTATGCTCGCAAGCGCTGCTTCTATCATGATACTCTCATCGTATCCTCTTTATCAGCAGTTTCAACTCAATAATATCAATAGTGAAAACAAGACTTTAAATGAGCAGTTGGCTGTTTTAACACGTACTAGCTCCAAGCTCAAAAAAGAGCAGAAAAAGCTTGAAAAGTCGATTCACTCCAAAAAACTTGAACAGGCAAAGATTGACAGTGACTTACACAAACTCCAAAGTGTTGCCTCGTCGCTGCTTGCCTTAAAATCCAAAGACTCAAAGTATACGACGATGCTCCTGACAATCAACCAACTCCTGAAAAAATACAAACTCTCAGTAGAAAATGTACATCAGGTTGCAGATGGTGCGATGGATTTTGAGATCTACTCCAAAGAACAAAAAAGAGATACGATCGCGCAGTTTATGAATGCACTGCTCAGTGCAGGTTATCAGAGTGTCACTTCTAATGAGATCAAACTCAATGATGACGTTTACAAAAGTATTATTACGGTGAAAAAATGAAAAAGCAATTATTGGATTTTGAAAATTACTTACAAAAAGTAAAATTATCACAAAAAATATTTATCTATATGATGCCTATCATGATAGCAGGTGCAGTGATATTCATGTTTGTCACACCTGATTTGGATGAAAATCTGGAGATTGCAAGCAGCCAACAGGAACAACTGCACCGTGACATCAAACGAAAAATGCCGCGTACCGTCAAAAGAAAAATCAAAAAAGATAAACTCCAGCTGCAGGAACTGACAGCAGCCGTAGAAGAGAATAAAGACACATTCAACTATCTCTATGCCAGATTGACCAATCTTGAGATTTCAGACTTTGATGAAAAAAAATGGACGATGACACTGGATGGTATCCTGAAAAAATCCCTCTCCTTGCATATCGCGTTAGATTATATCAAAAACAGTGATGCAAAAAAGGATTTTAAATCAACACAAATTATCCCTAAAAAATACATTGAAATCACCGGACAGGGGAAATATGCCGATACACTCGCATATCTTAACTTTATAGAAAATACCCAGTTCATCGTTGACATCAAAAATATCAAAATGCAAAAACTACGCGAAAGTGATGACATGATCCAGTTTAGCATCAATTTCACCATTTACGGAGTAAACATATGAAAAAGCTGCTTTTAGCCATACTGTTTATCCCATTTGTTTTGCAGGCTAATTCTGTCATGATAGAAAAGATCAACAAAACCCTGCAACAGCTGCGTTTAGAAACCAGCCAAAAACCAAGAACAAATCTCAATATCAAATATGATCCTTTCTATCATGATAAGAAAACTGCTATGCCTCATCAAGAAAAAGCTGCACCACCCAGTCAGAAAAAAAGAGCCGTTAACGGTATGGTTCTATCAATGATTCTCAATAAAAAAGCCTTTATCAATGGTGCCTGGTACAGCAAAAACCAAAAAGTGGCGCAGTATGTGCTTACCAAAGTAAATGAAGATAGTGTAGTTTTAAAAAGAAAAAATAAAATAATTGTATTAAAACTGAATACTGCCCATAATCTTCTTATCAAAAAAGAGGTTTTATAATGCGCTTTTTCATCTTTTTTATCATGATAGTGATAGGATTAAACTTACAGGCTGATTGCAAAAGCAATCTTTTTTCATTTAAAGTAAACAGCACCAAATCAGCTCCGGGGACTATCTTGGATGTCTTGGAGAACTTAACCCAAGAGTGTAAAATGAGCATCGTATTTGCTGATGACACTACCAAAGAGATGGTCAAAAAGAAAATCTCTTATATGAATATCAAAGATTTTTCACTGGATGATCTTTTGGAACTTTTACTGACTGAAAACAACCTCTTTTATACACTCACAGATAACAATGTCCTCAAAGTTTCCTATCTGAAAACCACCTCTTTTTATCTCGATTATGTTAACTTTTCAAAAGCAAGCAATACCAGTAACAAAACAATCACCACGGGTTCATCTACTGCTTCTTCAGGTTCAACAAGCAGTGGTGGAAACGGTTCGGGTTCTACAACATTGGATTTTGTCAGTGAATTTAAATTTTGGGACAATATCAAAGCAGAGATCGAAAGTATCCTAAACCGCAAAGGTGACACATTCAATGCCAATAAAACTGTTATCAACCAGGAAGCAGGTATCGTCACGGTAACCGGTACCAAAAAACAGACAGACAGAATCGCAAAATATATCAAAAAAATCACCCAGCGTCTGCATAAACAGATTCTTATCGATGCAAAAATAATCGAAGTCACTTATGATGATGACCAGACAACAGGTATCGACTGGAGTAAATTCCAAGCGTCTTTGCAAGCCAATGCACAAGGTGAAGACAGTGCTGTTTTAAGCACGCTTGGAAATCCTGCTTCTATGCTGGGATATAAGTTTAACATGGAAGGACTCATCAACTTTCTCAAAACACAAGGGCACGTCAGTATCGTCTCCAACCCAAAAATACTCACACTCAACAACCAGCCGGCTGTGATCAATGTAGGAGAAGAAAAAAACTACAAATACACCCTGGGAACAACCACTACTACAACAAACGGCGTGGTGCAGTCAGATCCGCAGTTTGAAGTAGGTTCTACTTTTGTCGGGGTAACACTGGGTATCGTTCCGGAAGTAACACAGGATAACAATATCATTTTGAAAATCAATCCGATAGTCAGTGAAATCTCTAAAAATCATATTGACGACAACGGCAACCCAAATCTTGCACCTGATATCAAAGTCAAACAACTTTCATCTATTATCAAAGTCAAAAACAATCAACAGGTTGTCATCGGTGGTTTGATTCAGAAAAGAACCGAAAATAAAGTCACTAAAATACCGCTTTTAGGTGATATTCCTTTACTCGGTCATGCCTTCAAAAGTCACAATAAAGTGAAATCTAAGAGCGAATTGATTATAGTAATGTCACCAAAGCTCATCAGCGGTGATAAAACAACACCATCACTAGGAGAGTTAGAAAGTGGTTTTATGCACCACAATGTGTTATAAAAAGGGGTGGGATGAACCAATATGCCATAGCCAAAGAACTCTTTGTCGATGATTTCGATTTAAGGGGTTATTTGGACAGTTTTACATTTGAAGCAGCCAAAAAAGAGTTGCTAAAGACACTTAATTCACATGAAGTACCGATGACCTTTCTCCTGGGTAACCCGGGAGCAGGAAAAAGCTTTTTACTCAAATTTATACAAGAACGTGCTGATAGTGTTAAAATTGCCAAATTTTTTCCAAATCCCCATTTTGATGAGCGTGAATTACTTGAAGTTTTACTACACAGTGCCGGCGAAGATGTAGAACATAAAAGTATGACAATTGATACGCTCATCAGCAAACTCAAATCACATTACCAATACCTTGAATACGCAGTTTTTATCGATGAAGCACAACTTCTGACGGAAAAACAGCTGGAATTTCTACGGGTATTGGGAGATATGAAAATGTTTCAAATCGTCCTGGCAATGCATAAAAAAGAGGGGCAATATGTCCTGAATAAGCCGCATTTTAAATCCCGTACAACCAAGACTATCGTCCTGGAACACTTGCAGAAAGAGGAAATTACGCGCTACATTCAAAATAGACTGTTATCCAAAAATTTATCCAACATTGCGTCCACTTTTGGGAAAAAAGAGATCAATTTTATCTACAGATATTCTGATGCCAACTTTCGTACAAGCAAAAAACTGTTAAAAACAGTCTGTGAAATTGTCGAAATAGCCCAACGGGGAAATTTGAACAAATATAACCATATTGATCAAACAACATTGACAATGGCAGCAATAGATATAGGATTAATCAATGTTAAATAATGATTTTAAAGTATTGGTAGAAAAGTATACACGTTATGAAAAACAAAAGAAAAAAACACGTCTTTTAAAAATACTCTCACTTTTTGTTATCATGATACTGGCATATATCATCACAACCTTTGATTTTACAGCATCTCCAAAAGAAACACTCAGTGCTGATAAATCTATACCAAAAAAAGAGCAAAACGCCACACTCTCCACAAATCAGATCATACAGACGGCTCCACTTGTCACGCATACAGTCCAAACACCAAAAGAAGAACCGCTGCCAACACCCATCAAACAAAAAAAACCAAAGGCCCAAAAAACCGCTCAACCAAAAGTCAATCAACTCAGACTGCAGGTCACCAGTAAAAAAGAGAGCCTGGCACAATTGACACAAAACCAGCAAAAGCTAAACAACTACTCTGCTACCATCGCACTGGCAAACTATCACTATAGTAAAAAAGAGTACCAGGATGCAATAAAATGGGCTATTGAAGCCAGCAAAAAGAATAAATCCAAAGCACGGCCATGGATTATCTACGCCAAATGCAAAAAAGAACTGGGTAATAGCGATCTCGCCAAAAAAGCACTCATACTCTATCTTAAAAGACACCAGTCTCAAGAAGCACAGGAACTGCTAAACTCCTTATAACAGGCATTTTTGGCATACAATGTGCTTGTTTAGTCTATAAGACTTTAAAGGCAGTAAAGCATGAAAGCAAAACTACGTCTGGGCGATATCCTGGTCGATCAAAAAAAAATCACACATGAACAACTGATGCATGCACTTGGTGTGCAAAAACA
>JANTGR010000126.1 GCA_024762875.1 Sulfurospirillum sp. | reverse complement strand
CTTCAAAATAAAATGTAGTATATATTAATAATACATAAAATAAAATTAATAATTTATATTTTTTATTAAAATAGGACAAAGAAACAGTTTTTATCTTGAGTGTACTAAACAAATACACTAATTCACTAAGGCTGCTCCGTAAAACGGCTGTAGAGTCGTTTACAAATGTGTTTGTTCAGAATATGCAATTTATTAAATTTTTTTATAGAGTAGTTGTGCTATAATTATAAGAATTTCAAATATTAAAGGAGTATTCATGAAATCAATTAAAAAATCACTCATTCTCTGCTGTGCGTTGGCGCTGACTGCACCTGCTGTTTATGCAGACCATATATGGGTAGGTGTATTTGCTAAAAATACCGGCTATACAGAACAGGGATATGAAAGTAGAAAATATTTAAACCAGTTAACACATGTCATAGAACGCCGGTGGAAAAAAGGATACAGTCTCACTGATGTAGAGTACGGCTATCATCGATGGGTTGGGCTATTTTCCAAAGGAAAAGTTCCCAAAGAACAAAGTTATACCAGCAGAAGAGACTTAAACGATTTTATGGAAGTGGTCAATGTGCGTCATAAAGAGGGGTATGTGTTGACGGATATCGAGTATGGCGGGAGTGAATGGTTTGGTCTTTTTTCCAAAGTCAGCGGTATCAGCCAACAGCGCTATGGAATCTATGAAGATGTAGATGATTTTCAAGCATCACTGCAGGTCCAATGGAAGAAAGGTTATCGTTTGAGTAATCTCCAATATGGACAGGGAGAATGGATTGCTATTTACAACAAAAGTACCAAAAAATACAAGCAGGGTATCTCTATTGCCGAGGATTGGGAAACAGCCCAGGCTGATATCAAGTCATATTGGGAAGAGGGATTTATGTTGAGCAATCTGGAATATGGTTATGGTAAGTGGGTGGCAGTGTTTGACACCAATATGGGGTATAGTACACAGGGATATGAGAGTATTGATGATCTGGATGATTTTTCCGATATCGCCAATAGACGATGGAAAGCAGAATATAAATTGGTGAATTTTGCTGAGGGGCGTGATTAGTCAGTCATCATTTTTTATTGTTGCTCTGATAGACAAAAGCGAGTACTTCAGCGACAGCTTTATACAAGGTATCGGGAATGAGTGTGTCGATTTCACAACTGCGGTAGAGTTCACGTGCGAGTGGCGGATTCTCAACGATCTGGATGAGATTTTCTCGTCCGATTTCTTTGATCTTCAGGGCTAGATGGTCAACCCCTTTTGCGATGATGCGGGGGGCATTTTCTCTATTTTTGTCATAACGGATTGCGACTGCATAGTGGGTAGGATTGGTGATGATGACATCAGCGGAGGGGATATCCTGCATCATTCTTTTCTGTGCCATTTCCATTTGTACTTTTTTGATGCGTGCTTTGACCTGGGGATCTCCTTCCATTTGTTTATATTCATCTTTGATCTCCTGTTTACTCATACGCAAATCTTTAAAATATTGAAACCGTACAATGAGCAGATCAATCAGTGCCAGGATAAAAAAGAGTATCAGCATAATGGCTACCAGGATGATGATTTTGTCTCTGAGCCACTCCAGCTGCTGTACCAGTGGAAAGAATATGACATCTCCCAACTCTCTTGTAAAAGCAAGCAGAAAATAAAAAGCGATAGCAAAGATAATAGCTACTTTGGCGGTGATTTTGACCCCTTCGATCAGTTTTTTTAGTGAGAAGAGTTTTCCAAAACCTTTGATAGGATCAATTTTACTCAGCTTGGGTTCCAAAGGCTTGGTGGTAAAGTTAAAACCAAACTGCAAAACTCCGGCAATAATACCTGATAATGCGACGATAAGAGCGAGGGGAATGATCATAAACAGCAACTCTTTTAAAGAAGTAAGCCCGATATCAAAAACAACACCTTTGGTCAGCTCTGTTCCCATAAGCGAGTGATAGTAGATATAGAGTTTATCCAAACGGGAGTGTATAAAGCCCAGCAGTGCAAAAGTAGCACCTACAGCAACGGTGAGTGTGACAAATCCGCTGGCATCCTGACTTCTTGGAACATTGCCCTCTTTTTTGGCATCATCAATTTTTTTGGAGGTGGGTTCTTCCGTTTTTTCAGCATCATCAGCCATATCGTGCTCTTTTAAAGTTTTTTGTCAGAAGGTTATTGTATTGGAGATTTGATAAAAAAGAGGAATCAAATGCTTTTTTGCTACAATAAACAATAAGAAAGGGTTATAATGCCAAAAAATTATAAAGTGATCTTCCTATCGCTTTTTTTTATAGTATTTATTATCATGATAGTGGCAATTTTGTGGGTCAATCAAAAGGTGGAAAACAATAAAATTGATGCAATCAGTGACAATGTTCTGACACTTTTCAGGCATGAGCTTCAAATCCAAAAATCCAATGCTCTTTTTTTATCGGTTGCACTCTCTGAAGATAAGGAGCTGAAAGATGCTCTTTTGGCTGATGATGAAGAGACAGGTTACCGTATTTTGATTGATAAATTAAATAAGCTGAAAAAATATACCTTTATCAAGGATGTTAGAACACAGCTGTTGACACAAGAGTTGGATATCTTTGCCAGAAGTTGGGACAATGCCTATGCCGGTATGCCGCTTGAAGGACTGCGGGAAGATCTGCAGCTTATCAAAAAAGTACGTCAGCCAAAAGTCTCTATCGATCCGGGCAGGCTTTTAACGATTAAAGCGACAACACCATTTAAAAACGCAGATAAAATTATCGGATTTATTGAAGCGATCAAAACCTTTGATGAAATCACATCTATACTGCGTAAGAGAGATATAGAACTGAGTGTATTGATGTATGATGAGTATCTCAATGTTGCAACACTGATGCGTGAAAATGCCTCTTTTGGTTCTTTTGTTATCTCCAACCGAAACTATAATCATATCGTTTTTAAGGATTTAAAAGAGATCAACCCTACTCTTTTTGAACGGGAAAACCATCTTGAAACGGCAAAATTTCTACACGTACTGGATGAGATGCGTGACAGTGCGGGAGATAAAATCGGGTATTATGTCTTAAGTGTACCCCATGATAAACTCGGTCAATATGAGAATATGAAAGAGAGTATCTCTTTTTTCCTCAATCTTTCCAAAAATGATCTCTACGATGTTACCCAAAGCAATGAACGCAAACATGGTGCTTATAAATCCCTTTATGACAGATCCTTTATCAATCTGCTTGGCAATTTAAATCCCAAAGAGAAAGAGCAGTTTGAAGAGCAGGCACGCAGTATCCTGGAAAATTATAATAAAGAAGAGCTCATTAATATTATCTTGAATAAACAGTACCAGGAAGTGAAAAAAGGGGAGATAAGATGAAAATTCTTTTGTTGGAAGATGAGTATGCCCTGCGGGTGAGTGTGGAAGAGTTTTTAGATGATTTGGGGTATGAGGTGACTGCCTTTGGCAATGGAGATGATGCTTTTGATGCCATTTATGAGGAGAGTTACAATTTGCTGATATTAGATGTAAAAGTCCCGGGGATGGATGGATTTGCATTGTTGAAATCATTGAGAGAACGTGATATATTGATACCAACATTGTTTGTCACCTCGTTGACAGAAGTAGACAATCTGGAACATGGATTTGAGCTTGGGTGCTGTGACTATATCAAAAAGCCTTATGATTTAAAAGAGTTGCAGATACGTGTGGAATATGCACTAAGGCGAGAGTGTCTGCACACCAAAAAGGCTTTTATTGTCCTGGATGACATCTATCAGTATGATACGCAAAACTTTGTACTCCTGCAAGAAGGTCAGCAAATAGATTTGACAAAGACTGAAAAACGCATATTGGAGACACTTTTAAAGCATCAGGGATCGGTTGTCAGTATAGAAGCTTTTCAAAAAGAGGTCTGGGGCGGGGATATCGATCCTGCCAATATCCGGGTGCAAATCAATAAATTAAGAAAAAAACTACACTCAGAACTCATTAAAAATGTACGTGGTTTAGGATATAAAATTGACGTTAGACAATAAAAACAGGTATGCCCTCAAATACGGTGGTATCTATGCTGTGATTATTGCGCTGATTTTAATTGCACCTCTTTTTGTTTATACGTCATTAATTATCAACATCAATGAAGCAAAAAATGAGATTGAGCTACAAAAAAAAAGTTATGAAATTATCTCTAAAATAGAGTCTTATAAACCAAAAAACGGGGAGTCTTATTTTGATTTTCCACGTTATAATCGTTTTCATGCCGGTTTATATGACGTCAATTTTCACCCTGTTTTTACACTGATAAAAGAGCTGCCTGTCATGATGACAAAAGGATATTATGAGTATAAAAATAAGAGATTCTATGTGCAGGTACTGCCGGATAAACGCTATTTTGGTGCACGGTATTTGATCGTTGAGAATGAGAGTAAAAATTATGAAATTTATCAAATGGCACTTTTTGTGGGTATCTTGATTTTATTGATGCTTTTTTTGATCTCTTATTTTATCTTTAAGCAGTTTGCTATGCCTTTTGAAAAAGTGAATCAGCAGCTAGATAATTTTATGAAAGATTCGATGCATGAGATCAATACACCTCTCAGTATCATTAATGTCAATATCGATCTTTTTTCCAGAAAAAATGGAGATAATAAATACCTTACCCGGATGAAGGCAGCATCAAAAACATTGTCTAATATCTATAATGATATGGATTATCTTATCAAACAGGATATTATTGAATATCCCAATGAATCACTCAACTTCAGTGCATTTTTACTGGCAAGAGTTGACTATTTTGAAGTGGTGGCTGCCCAGAGGGAGATCGTGATAGAGACAGCTATAGAAAAAGATATACCTCTTTATTTCAATAAAACAAAGTTACAAAGAATTATCGATAATACACTTTCAAATGCCATTAAATACTCTTATGAACAAAGTACGGTTTATGTCGCTTTGGACTATCATGATAAGCAGATCAGACTGGAAGTGAAAGATGAAGGAGTGGGCATAGACAAACCTGAAAAGATCTTTGAGCGCTATTACCGTGAAAATCTTGATAAAGGCGGGTTTGGGATTGGGCTGAATATCGTTAAAAAAATCATAGATGATAATGATATCATGCTAAACATTGAGTCTATGCCGGAAAAAGGAAGCACCTTTGTCTATATCTTTAATACAGTGAATTGAGTGTTCTGAACCAACACACTTATTCATTAAGGCTGCGCCGTCAAACGGCTGTAGAGTCGTTCACAAGTGTGTTTATTCAGAACACTCAGTTAGCAGTTTAATGACACAGGGGATGTCATCTCTATCATGATAGAAATCCATACGATGATCATTGCAATTTTTAATAATTAATTCTTATAGTTATTTACACAAAATTTACACTTCACTTGCTATACTTCCATCACAATTTATTATAAAGGAGAGTATATGAAGTTT
>JANTGR010000125.1 GCA_024762875.1 Sulfurospirillum sp. | reverse complement strand
CACAAAAGAGAAGTCGCTATCAAAGAGTTTAAAGGAGAGATGACCAGTGATGGTTTACCCAAAGAAGAGATGGATATCAACATCGCCATCGGCCATCATGATAACCTGATAGATGTGATAGGCAAGGTGAAAAATCATCCTGATAACAGAGATGCCTTGGTGCTTGAACTGATCCCTTCATCCTTTTATAACCTGGGAAAACCACCCAGTTTTGATACCTGCACAAGAGATACCTATGATGACAATTATGATGAGCCATTTTGGAAGATTTTGAAGATGCTCAAAGGCATTGCTTCGGCTGGGGCGCATATCCATCAGCGTGATATCATGCATGGAGATTTTTATGCACACAATATTTTACTCAATCAAAGAGGCGATAGTCTGCTTGGAGATTTTGGTGGGGCTTCTTATTATGGGGCGCAGGAGAGTCAGATAAAGAGAGCACTGCAAAAGCTGGAAGTAAGAGCATTTGGCTGCCTGCTGGAAGAGATGCTGCAGATCTCTAAAAGAGACGATTTTGCAGCGCATGAACAAAGCCTAAAAGTACTAGCCAGACTGAAAGATGCCTGCATGGATAAAGAGCTTGAAAATCGTCCGCTGTTTAGTGATATTTGTTGCACATTACAGCAGATTAAGAGTCTTACTTAAAAAGCATTATCCATATCGTAGCTTGTGTTAAAAAACTTTAAAAACTTCTCTTTGGTACGATACCCTGTCAACGAATCTATAAGATCTGTGCCATCTTGAGAATAAACGAATGTGCTAGGATAGTATTGTGTGTGAACAAAGAGAGGTAGGTTGCCACTGTCTTCTATAATCCTTACGACATAAAACTTCTCCTTGAGTTTTGCCAAGGTCTGAGGAGACGAAAAAACCTCTTGTTCCAGTTTATGGCACCATGAACAATGCTCTTTTTCTACAACAATCATCAAAAGTTTTTTATCATCAGGCAGAGGTTTTGCCCAAAATAGACTACTGACAAAAATCAATAAATGCAATATTTTCATTATTCAGCCTTAAATTAATAAATTTATAATAATTATAAAAAATTTAATAAAAAATCTGATAGAATTCTTCAATATTATAATTATTATATTATTTTGTTATTTTAACATAAAAAAGGAAATTCATGAAAATTATAAATTTAAGTGTAGCTGCAATGTTGTCTATAACGGCTTTAACGGCGGATACAAATACCACAGAAATATCTGCAAAAAGTAATATAGAGTTACAAAAAGAGATTGCAGTATTAAAAGAGAAGTTAGATGGTGTACAAGATCAACTTGATTCAGTTCAACAACATGATGCAAAAGATAACATCAAGTTTACGATGGATTTGAGAAATAGTTATAACTATATCAATTATGACTATAACAATTATAGTTTTCAAGGTACAGACTGGTCTGGAACAAGCAGGAAAAATAATGCTCTTTACACGAGTAGAGTACTGTTAAATATGAAGTCATCTCCAGTAAAAGGATTGACTTTTACTGGACAGTTGGCTGCCTATGCACTGTGGGGTTCGCATGTCTACGAGGAAGATCCTACACTCAAGGGATGGTCAGCCTCTTCTAAAGCTAGTGATACACTCCTAAGAGTCAGACAGGCATATTTTGTCTACTCTGATCAATTTAGCAATGGACTTCCTTACGCATTTAGTGTGGGTCGAAGACATGCTACTGATGGTTTTTTAGCAAATTTTAGAGAAGGAGATGAAGTTCCTGGATCACCTTTGGCACATATCACCAATATGGAAGTTGATGGTGCGATGGTCAAACTTGATCTTGATAAATATACTTTTCCTGGTGCTTTTATCAAAACAGTGTATGGACGTGCACATAGTGGCGGTATGTCCACACTCTATGACAAAACAGGCTATCAGCCTTATGCACAAGCAGATGAAGATTACAATGAAAATGTAGATTTTTTAGTCTTCCTTGGCAATCTCTATGATGATGGACAATATAAGCTAATGTTTGAAAATACGACTATCTTGCATACAAAAGGTGCAAGAGCAGGAATCAAAGCAGGAGATTTACTGCCAGATGGACACAAAAACCTCTCATTGGATGCAGGAACAGCAAATATGACAGCACTCTCATTTCAGATGACTGGTATAGGAGATATGATCAATGACTTCTTGGATTCAACAACACTCTTTTTATCTTTGGCACGAACACAATACTCTCCTGATGCTGGAAAAGAGTTACTTGGTAGCACAAGTGATGAAGACGGCTATTCTGTTTGGACAGGATTTTCTCTTCCAGATATGATTACTGAGAAAGGAAAGATTGGATTTGAGTACAATCACGGTTCACAGTATTGGACCCCTATGACATGGGCTGAAGACAGCGTCATGGGATCTAAGCTGGCAGTACGTGGTGATGCTTATGAAGGGTATTGGAATTTTAATCTTTTTGGATTAAAAAACCTTACAGGTCAATTGCGTTATACCTATGAGCAACATGACTATACGCCAAATGTCCGCTGTTCTGGATGGGTAGCACCAAAAGAGGTGGATATCACAGCACAGAATTTACGGGCATTTGTTAGATATCAGTATTAATTCACAAAAAATTCACAATTAATATGGTATAATTAAAACGTAAAAAAATTATAAGGAATAATTATGAAAAAACTTGCATTAGCAGCTATTTTAGGTTTAGGTCTCATGAGTACATCTGCAATGGCAGATCAAGCAAAAGGAAAACGTATCTATCAAAAGTTTATGAAACAAGCTTGTGGTAAAACAGGCGGTGATGTTTCTGGTATGCATACACAAAAAGAGTGGAAAGCACTTGAAGATAGTGGAAAGTTTAAAGGTGAATTAGAAAAAATTTGCCCTGCAAGTAAAGATTTTCTAGAAGGCGCAAAGTTTAAAAAACTTGAGAATCATCTTTTTGATTTTATGTATGAGTTTGGTAAAGGTAGTGGAAACGTTCCTAGCTGCTAGATAAATACGCTTTATATTAGCCATAGTATCTACTGTGGCTAATGCCAAATTTTAATAACTATTCTCCATATAAACACCTCCAAAAAACTTGTAAAATCGAAAGTACTAAATCTAAAATAACTTTTTAAAAAAGTATACTACAAGACGAAAAAATCCAAGAAATAAGTAGGCAAGCAGAGTCAACGACAAAGGATGCCATATACCTAAAGTACTGCTGCTAAGCCCTTCAAGGTGGTTCAATGGATGATCGAACCAAGCCTTAAAGTGTATAATCACAGTCAGCACTATCAAAAGAACCAGATATATCTTTAACTCTTTATAGAAAAGAGTCATTAGCTACATCCATCCTCGCATCATCAAGTGCCAATACATTGGTTTAAGCATATAAAGATCAAATGCCCACCAAATCCATCTAGGTTCAGAAGGATCTAATGGAAAGGATGGTGCTTTCCCTTTATAGTTAAACTCAGCAAGCATTACTTCCCCATACTGGGTTTTCAGGGGACAAACAGTATAACCATCAAATTTTGCAGTTAACTCTTTACCCTCCATAGCTGCGACAAGATTATCTTGAAGAATAGGGCCATGATGTCTTGCTGATCCACCAGTTTTTCCTTTTGGTACTCCTAGAATATCGCCTATACCAAAGACATTACTGTATCGTCTGTGTTGCAGCGTATATTTGTCTGCTTCCAACCATCCTTTTGCACTGCCCTTTTGCCATCCAAGCGGGGATGCGGCTACTGCACCTGCAGGTTTCATAGGAGGAACTATATGTATGAAATCATAAGGCATTGCAACATTCTCTGTTTTGTTGATTATGTCATATTCTTCAAGATCTTCATCATAGTCACCTTTGACTGTATAAGTATGTTCAAAAGTGGCAATTTTTTTATCAGCATCAATTTTTCGCAGTACATGGTTAAATTTATCTGTGATATTGCCATACATCGGTGTGATGCGTTCAACTAGTGTTTTATTGTAGTCAGGTACACCAAAAAGTGTGTTTCCTTTTTTACAAAAGTATGATTTTACATTGTTATGTACGTCACTTCCGCCAACAGGACCATTCCCACGTAAATAATCATCACTAAGATAAAGAATCTTTTGTGGTGCACCACCGCATTTTATCGGTGTATCTGGCTGTGTGTAAATAGCATTTACTGGATTATCAGGACTTGCTTTTTCAGCAGCAGCCCGAAGTTGCTTAAACCACTCATGCGTAGCAGTACCACCTTTTGCAGTACCTTCTGCCGGGTTGTTGAGATAAACTGATGAGATACCTTTTGTCCCAACCAGATCAGCAGACATCCCTTCAATATCTTCATAAGCATAGTCCAGTCCTGTTGCAACCACTAAAAAGTCATAAGTGATTTCACCATTATCTTTTGTGAGTACTTTATTGTTATCTGGATTAAACTCAGTGACAGTGTCTTTTAGCCATTTCACGCCATCAGGTATCAAGTTACTGTTTTTATGTTGGATATCAGCTTCTGTGTAAAGACCTGCTGCCATAAAAACTTGACCTGGCTGATAAAGATGTATCGCATTTGGAGCAATAAGAATGATTTCTGCATTGCTGGCGGATCGTCTTAACCGTGCAGCTGCCATGATACCTCCAGCACCACCACCTACAATCACTATTTTTGCTTTTTTATCACTGCCTGCAGCAGCGTTCACATCTGATGATGCCATTGCTGGTGAACTCCCCAGCATGGTTGTTGCTGACGCTGCACCCATAAGCTTTAAGGCATCTCTTCTGCTAAGCCCTTGCGATTTAAGAAGCTCCTGCAGTACTTCTTCGCTATGTTTTAACTTTTTCTTATACATATTACTCCTATTATATTAAATATTAGATTGTACTATAATACAAGTTATAATTAGCATTTTTACGAGATGTATATCTTATTTGACATAAAGCGATAAATTTTGTTACAAATTGAAGCAGCCTTTTTAAGCCGTTATACCCACTGCATCATCAGCGATATGTTGGTGTGAACCATCACAATAGGGAGGATTTTTGGTCTGCTTGCAGGTGCACAGCCAGACCTCTTTATCTGCCTGTGCTGTAAATCTGAGTGGGGTAAAAGTAGTCCCTTTATGCGAACCGTCACAAAAGGGCTGTTTTGCTGAACGGCCACAGGTGCAATAGGCATATGTTTTATCTTTTTCTAACGTAGTTTTGATTGGTTTGTTGTCTGAAATAACTGCTTTTTCCATCATAATACCCTTTACATAAAATACTATCATGATAGAAAAAGAGTGTGTAGTGTTTGTGTATATCTGCTGCAGATGCAGCGCTAAACTTTTTATCCGTTCATTTGCATCTTGATAATCAGTTTATCACCTTCTTCTGCAACTTGAAAGTTGTGTTTTTGACAAAAAGTTTCATTCATGTCTTCACACATTGCCAGTGCTTCTTTTAAAGCATCATCTTTGTTGTCAAATTGTTGCA
>JANTGR010000124.1 GCA_024762875.1 Sulfurospirillum sp. | reverse complement strand
GCAGATCATAGTATACCTCAAACGGGGTTTTGATCCCATGTGTTGAATGTGGTCTTTGGGTATTGTAGTAGTCAATCCATGCGCCAATCTCCTTTTTCGCGATCTTTCCGTTTTCAAATCCCTGAAGGTAGACACACTCATATTTGAGTGAGCGCCACAGACGTTCAATAAACACATTGTCCATCCATCTGCCTCTGCCATCCATAGAGATACGAATTTTGTTCTCTTTAAGTACTTTTGTAAAACTGTGTGATGTAAACTGTGATCCCTGATCCGTATTGAAGATCTCCGGTCTGCCGAATTTGCTGATTGCCTCTTCAAGAGCTGCAACACAAAAATCACTCTCCATCGTGTTACAGACTCTCCAGCTAAGTACTTTTCTTGAATACCAGTCCATAACAGCCACCAGATAGAGGAAGCCTTTTTTCATGGGGATATAGGTGATATCGGCACACCATACCTGATTGACCCTGTCGATACTCAGATCCCGCAGTAGATAGGGATAGCGTTTATGCTCAGGATGGGGAATGGTGGTGCGGGGCTCCTGATAGATGGCACCCAGTCCCATCTTCTTCATAAGCCGTCTGGTGCGTTTGCGTCCGACATTGTACCCTTCACGTCTCAGATAGCGTGCCATCTGTCTGGCACCATACCAGGGAGTGGATAAGAACTGTTCATCGATCAGCCTCATCAGTGTGAGATTCAGTGCGCTTTCCCCTTTTGGCTGATAGTAGAGTGTGCTTCTCGATATAGACAGCAGAGTGCACTGTCGGTTTATACTGAGCCTGGGGTTGTCTCTCTCAACCATCTCTTGTCTCCGAACTGCGCTCACAGTTTGGAGACTCTCTCTAAAAAATCGCGTTCCACCACCAGTTCTCCGATCTTGGCATGAAGTTTTTCGATCTCTTTGTGAGCAGAAACCTCTCTGTTTTTTTTCTTTCCCGAAAAGATGTCACTCATCCCTTCCAGTGCCTCTTTTTTCCATTTGGAAATCTGATTGACATTGACGCCAAACTGTGATGCCAGTTCTGAAAGTGTTTTCTCTCCTCTGATTGCTTCAAGTGCTACCTTCGCTTTAAACTCCGGTGAATGTGCTCTTCTCTTTGCTGCTCCCATCTTCTCTCTCCTAAAACTTTTTCTTTATCTTAGCATGTTGTTTGATAATGGGGTCCACCTTAGTTCGCTGATTAAACAACTCACTGAAGCTGCACTTGCAGCTGAGATAGATTCCTATCTCTCTCAAGATTTGGAAAAAAACAGAAAGAATGGCTATAGTTCAAAGACTATGAAAAGTGATTATGGAACTTTTGAACTTGATGTGCCAAGAGACCGTAACGGCAGTTTCGAACCTCAAATAGTTAAGAAAAACCAAACAACAATGACCGATGAGATCGAAAAAAAGATGCTCTCCCTCTATGCCCTTGGCAATAGCTACAGTCAAATATCCAAACATATTGAAGATATGTATGGTGTAGGCTTTTCTAAAGCGGCTATAAACGCCGTAACCGATAAAATCATACCAATGCTCCAGGAGTGGAGAATAAGACCATTAGAGGCTGTATATCCTTTTATATTTTTGGATGCCATCCACTACAAAGTCAAAGAAGATGGTCGCTATATATCAAAAGCTTTTTACACCGTTCTGGGAGTAAGAATTGATGGCAAAAAAGAAGTATTGGGACTTTACCTTAATGAAAACGAAGGTGCCAAGTTTTGGCTACAGGTGCTTACTGACCTACAGAATCGTGGTGTTAAAGATATTCTTATCGCCTCAGTAGATGGTTTAAAAGGCTTTCCTGAAGCCATAAACTCAGTATTTCCAGACACTCAGGTGCAACTTTGCATCGTGCATCAAATACGCAACAGCCTTAAATACATCGGTTCTGCCAATCAAAAACAATTTGCAAGAGAACTAAAATCTGTTTATCAGGCTTTCACCAAAGAAGAGGCGGAATTTGAGCTTGATAAACTTAAAGAAAAATGGGGTAAAAAATATCCCATCGTTTTTCAATCATGGAGGAATAAGTGGGATAATTTATCTGTATATTTCCAATATCCAAAGGATATTCGTAGAGTCATTTATACAACAAATATTATCGAATCAGTCCACCGTCAATTTAGAACTCTCACAAAAACCAAAGGTGCTTTTCCTAATCATGAAAGCCTGCTCAAACTGCTTTATATGGGTATCCAAAATGCTCAGAAAAAGTGGACTATGCCGATTAGAAATTGGAGCTTAACAATCTCTCAACTTGCCATCTATTTCGATGGACGGCTTGATGACGCTTTGAATTTATGATATAATTTAAGGAATTACCTGATGTTGACACAGAATCTTGAACACTACCTAGATTTTTGGCTTTTACACAAAATCTGGGGGGCGTTATCTCGAATAACATTTTCAGGGAATTGATGGGCTATACACGAAGAACTATACAAGTTCAGAAACATATTGAAATTCTTCCAACAGGTCTTTAAAACACATCTCCCTGTACAGGATTGCCGCCGGTATTGAGTTTTCTGCTTACTTTATAAGTTGAAAGATCCAACTCGTATATGTACCCGTTGTCCGTTGCCAGTCCGTAAAAGAAATTTTGTGCTTTATCTGTGAAACTTGTATGTCCCTGGAGTTTTGCATTGCCGATAGCAGGACCACTGACATTGACATCTTTGATTTTTGTATTGGTTTTGCTGTCTACAATAGTGACAAAAGTATCTACATGATTGATGACGATAGCGATGTCTCTTTTAGGTACAAAAGTCACATGTGCACTGCCCTTGCCTGTTTTGATGGTTTTGACAACCAACATAGACTCTCTATCAATGATGTACAATCTCCCTTCTGCTGAAGGGAAATAGATATATTTACCATTTGGATGGTATGTTGCATGATGACCTCCCATATTGGGATCATATAAAAGCGGGGTGGTCCTTGTGATGATCAAAGCGTCATCCTGCAGTTTTATCTCCAGAAGCTGGGGAGATATAAATTCTTCTCTTGAACCTTCTGCAACTGCATGAAAAAGTGTTTTGGGCTGATCGCCCATAGCGATACCGCCGTTCATACTGTCATTTCCCTTCCCTATAAAATGATGCACAGATGTCGGGGTATGTAACTGGCTCAACTTGGTTGTAGTCCATGTGTTGTTGATTTTTTCAATTTTATAAAGTAGGATCAGACGATGTTCTCTGTCTATTAAAGCAAATTTGTCTTCACTCACCCAAAAAGGGTGACCTGTGGCATTGGAGCCACCATAATTATTGGTAACATTTGATTCTTTGTTCTCCCCGACAACGCTGACTACCTGGTCAGTAGCAACATCGATGACTGACATCATAGGTTTGTTTTTACCCGATACAAGCTGTAAATTCAATACTTCATTATACGCACTGGATCGTGGGTGATGCTGGAGTGGTATTTTTTTTATGAACTCTAAATCTTCACTTTTTAACACTTCAATGGCATCGGATCCACGTGTCATCACGTAAAGTCTATCTGTCAAGCCTGCTCGTTCTGAGGTATAAGCGACCTTCCCTTCGGTATAATACTCATTGACCAGTAGCATCTCAGCAGGATCTACCTTGAGAATACGATCCAACTTGATATCCCCGATATAGGCATGCACTTTCTCTTCAGGACTTGGCGGCTCATGGCTGTTCCCGCATCCCGTAAAAGATAATATAAATATTGATATAAACAAGATAGTAAATTTCATCATAAATTTTATTTACCCAATGGGATAAATATATCCTTTCACTTTAAAATATAAAGTTAAATATTAGAAATTCAATTATTTAACTTTAATTAGATTTATAACAAATATATTAACACATATTTTTAATATATAAGCTTAAAGTTATAAATCTTGAATATCTTTATATTAAACATTTTTTATCTTACGAATGGGCTTGTTCAGGTGCACCTCCCGTATGCAGCCGGTAAATAATTTTAAGTTCTTTCAAATCGATTTTAATAAAGTCACCGTCCTGGGTTGCAAATGTATAGTAGTATCTGCCACTTGGATCAATATAACTAAAATGAGGTTGTAGTAAATGTCGGTTGTCTGGATCAAAAGTATGATGACTGATTTCAATATCTTTTAACACTTCCAAAGTCTTTGTATCTACGATGGTTACATCTTTACTAAAATGATTTGTAATCACAGCAATATTTAACTCTTTTGAAAACTCTACATGTCCTGCACCCAGTTTTGCATGAATGATTTTTATTTTATTCATCGTTTTACGATCAATGACATAAAGCTTACCATCAAAATCGGGGACATATAGTTGTTGGTCATAGGGAGTCACTTTGGCATGATGCGTAGCCGGCTTGATATTTTGAATCGTTTGATTGCTCTCAGTTAACACGACCTGATTTGTCTTGTGTAAGGTACCTGTTGTACTGTCAAACTTCGCTTCATAGACGACAGGATCTATATTTTTCGAAATATCTCCTTCCCCCATCAGATAAAATGTTTTCAGATCGTCTCTCGTTCTTGGATATGCCACCCGTTCGATAACGTGCAAAGGCATCTCAGAGTCAAAATCCTGCACGTGTGTGAAAGTCAAATTTCCATTATTTTGTTTTTCTGTTTTATATACTTTGACAAGACTATGAACTCTGTCGATAATCGCCAGATGATCTTCATCGAACCATAGGGCATGACCAGTTGCAGCACCCCCACCATTTGCAGTGATATTAAAATCTGTTATCTGATCCCCCAATACGGCAAGGACTGTGTCATCTGCCACATTGATCACTGAAACAACAGGCATATCTCTTCCTGAAATCAGTTGAATATTGTATTTCTTATTGTAAGCACTGCAAGCTCTCGGTTTGTGAATAAGCGGAACAGTTTTGACTGTATGATTTTTAAAATTTACTACATCAAAAGATTTGACATCTTGCGTTCTTACATAAAATTTATCCGTAGCACCTGCACGATCTATCGAGTGCGGATTTGTACCGCTTACATTGATATCTTCAAAAGTTTTGTGAATATAATCTATCCGTAACACTCTGTTTAAACCATTCTCTTCTGGCTTTGGATCGGCATAGTATAAAATACCCTCTTCATTACCAAACTCTAGATTCGTGTCAACCGGCAATATAGTAGGATCGTACTTTACAAGATGCACTTCGACAATCCTGCTGGCCGTTGTCTGTGCTCCTGCAGAATCTGTAACTGTATAGACAATTGTATATCGACCTTCTTGATCAGGATCAACCAGATTTGCATTACTTTGTATCTGTGAAGTCAAATTTCCATCTTCTTTATCTATTGCTGTTGCTCCCGGATCGATGTAGTCATCACCTACAACGATTGAAATATTTCTGTCTCCGATGAGTGTTATTACAGGTGCGTTATTTGGTGGTTCGGTAGCATTGAAACAACCAGACAAGAATGATGCAAAGATTAAAAGATATAA
>JANTGR010000123.1 GCA_024762875.1 Sulfurospirillum sp. | reverse complement strand
CGAATCTTTATCAAGTAAATCATTGGTGAGATAATTTATTTTTCTGCTACTCACTGGTATAAATATACACTTTCTTTTTATATTTTCAGTAATCAGAGCAGTCCTAATAATATTACCCCTCTTTGAAATAACCTTAATCCTGTCATCATCTTTTATATCAAGTTCTTTAGCATCTTCAACATTGATTTCACAAAAATCCAAAGGTTTATATTTTAACAAAGTATGAGGTAAATTTGTTTTTGTTCCGCTATGCCACTGATCTCTTGTTCTACCTGTAAGCAATATAAAAGGATATTCAAGCGTTCTCTTTTCACTTAACAACTTGTTTTCAACAAAAAAGAGGTTCCCTTTTTTATCAGGTGTAAAAAAATCTTTTAACTCTTCTCCCCAAACAAAAGAAGAATTGTATAATCTGTCATAATCTATTTTATGTATATCCATATACCCATTTAATTTTGTCATCTCTTTATACTCATCAAATATATCTTTTGGACAGGTGTAGGTAAAGTTCTCTTTAAATCCTAATTTTTCTGCTAAAAGTGTAAATATCTGCCAGTCAGGCTTTGAATCAATTGACTGTCTTGTTAACTTCTCCTGTCTTGAAATGGTTCTATCCATATTTGTCTGCGTACCCTCTTTTTCTCCCCAGGGAGAAGCAGGAAGCCTGATATGAGCAAATTTTGAAGTTTCACTATTTTCATATGCATTTATCTCCACAACCAGGGGAATTTTTTTAATATATCCTTCCACTTTATTTCTGTTTGGCAGATGATAAACCGGATCAGTATGACAAATAATCAATACATCAAGATTGGCATCTAACATTTGTGTTGCACAAAAGCCGGGCTTATCAACTACATTTTCACTATTCCAAAACTTTTTTACTTTCTCTACATCCTCATTGGAAAATCCAAGATGTACAGCAAGCATTGTTGATAAACCGCCGACTTCCCTGCCCCCCATAGCATTTGGTTGACCTGTCAGGCTAAGTGGTCCATTTCCTTTTTTAAATATTTTACCAGTGAGCAGATGCAGGTTTATAAGTGCAAGATTTTTATCGACTCCCTGTGCAGATTGATTAAGTCCCATAGTCCAGGCAGATATAATATTTTCAGATTGTATGAAAAGCTCAAAAAATTTTTCAAACTGTTCATCTGATAGGCCTGTTCGCTTTAGCATTTTTGTTACTGGCACTCTTTTAAACTTATTTTTAAGCAATTCAAAATTATTTACTTTTTCTTTTACAAAATCCTGATCATAAAACTCTTCGTCAATCAGCCGCTTACTCACTAAATTAAAAAAATCAATATCACTTCCCGGATTTATTGGCAGATACAAATCAGCTATTTTTGCGGTTTCAGTATATCTTGGGTCTATTACTACTACTTTTAATCCCCGCTTTTTTGCTTTTTTTATTTTATTATTAAAAACGACATGCGCTTCTGAAGTATTTGCACCAGCAAGAATAAGCAAATCAGCATAAAAAATATCATCCATCCCAAGAGGCACAAAATCTGCTCCTATTGATTTTTTATATGCAACAACTGCACTTGACATGCAAGTTCTTGAATTTGTATCAACATTTGAAGTACCTATAAAACCTTTACCCAATTTGTTCGCAACATAATAATCCTCAGTCAGCATTTGTCCGGAAAGATAAAATCCTATTTTTTCAGGGGAACTATTCTTTATGGATTTTGCTACTATATTCAATGCTTCATTCCACTTTATAATTTTAAACTCATTATATATAGTGTCACGAACCATTGGTCTTAAAAGTCTGGTGTCAGTCTGCATACTGACTAATTCTGAAACGCCTTTAGAGCATACATTTCCATAATTAGTAGGATATGTTATATCTCCAATAAGTTTTTTTTCATCATATTCTAACCCGCACCCAACACCACAATAACCACAAACTGACTTTATCATAAATTAATACCTTATACATATAAAATAAAAATTGACTGTAACAGTATTATATAATATTTAATGAAATTTTAAGCTGTTAATTGATTAAAAATTATACAATTTGGTGATTATTTTTTTTATAATTTGTGTTAAAGTACTGCTGTAGAAAAAATTAATGAAATTTTAAGGAGAAAATATGCTTAAGCAAATATCGAAAATAGGCTTGGGATTATCAGTTGCAGCTGTTTTACTTTCAGCATCGCCGGAAAAAACAAAACTTAATATAGGTTTTATCGCACTGACTGACTGTGCACCGATCGTCATCGCAAAAGAGAAAGGCTTTTTTAAAAAAGAGGGACTTGATGTGCATGTTATCAAAGAAGGTGGCGGATGGCCAGGGATTCAACAAAAGGTGATCAATGGTCAATATGACTTTTCACATGCGCTTGCAGGTATGCCAATCGCTGCAACTCTTGGGATCAATGGAAATGCAAACTTGGCTGCAGTACTTTCACTGGATTTTAATGGTAACGGCATCACATTTGGAAATAAAATCATCTCTAAGATGGAAAAATTTGGTATGGATAAAACCAAAAGACCTCTGGGTTCTGAATCTTTAAAAAAGTATATAGATGAAAAACACAAAACAGAAGGTGCGAAGTATCAACCACTTGCATTTGGTATGGTGCATCCTGTTTCAACACACAACTATGAGCTTAGATACTGGATGGGAACATCAGGAATCAAACCAGATGAAGATTGTACGATCAAACCTTTCCCACCACCAACCATGCCACAAAACTTAATAGCAGGAAATATCGAAGGATACTGTGTTGGTGAGCCTTGGAATGAGAGAATTGTTTTAAAGAAAAAAGGTTCTACGCTTGTAACCAACTATGATATTTGGAACAATAACCCTGAAAAAGTATTGCAAACAAGAGCGGACTTTATAGAAAAATATCCAGAAACAACCAAAGCCGTTATGAGAGCAGTCATCAAAGCACAAATGTGGTTGGATGCGAGTTGGGAACATCGAAAAGAAGCAGCGAAAATCTTAAGCAAACCTCAATATGTCAAAGCACCGGTGAGTGTACTTGAAAAATCCATGACAGGAACTTTCCAATACTTAAAAGGACAGGATTCTGAAGCAAACCCTATGTTTAATGTATTTGCAAACTACTATGCAGCATATCCATTTTACAGCCATGGTATGTGGTTTATAACACAAATGTACAGATGGGGACAGATTGATAAAGCAGTAGATATGAAAAAAGTGATTGAATCTGTTTACAAACCAAAACTTTTTGAAGAGGTTGCTAAAGAGGTAGGTTATACTTTGCCACCAAGTCCTTGGAAAATAGATGGTAAAGACCAATACAATAAATTTATGGATGGAAAAATATATGATCCAAATAAAGCGGTTGAATATATCTACAGCTTTAAATCAGGTCATCCAACAGTAAGCGAGAAAGATCTCAAAGCTGCAAATGGCTGGGAAGGAAGTCTCAAAACTGCACAACCAGAGTATGTATGTCCATACGGTGAAGCAGGGTGTGCTGATCCAAAATTTGTCAAAATTGCCAAGTAATCGAGGCTGAACACAAAGCTTTTTAGCTTTGTGTTTAAATGTGCATAAGACTTACATATAGCCTCCTTTTTTTGAGTATTTAATACCAAATTATATAGTCTATGCACATTTAAGCACAAATAGTAAAGTGCCCTAAAGTTAAACAAGGAGAAAAGTCGTGAAAAACGAACTGATTAAAAAAATTGTATTACCATTATTTGTTTTGATAGCAATACTAGGTATATGGGTTGAAATAGCACACCAGATAGAGGATTTTCCAACACCCCAGGATGTTTATACAGCTGCTTTTGGCGGTATCAACGCTGATGGTGATGAAATAAAAGGTGTTTTAGCAGATCCGTTTTATGTAGAAAATGCGGATGATAAAGGGATTTTTTGGCAAATCATCAACTCTCTAAAAAGAGTTTTTGGCGGTTTTGTTTTAGCGATAGTCGTTGGTGTACCACTAGGTTTACTTATCGGTATGAGTAAAAATGCAAGTTATGCCTTTGATCCCTTTATCCAGATATTTAAGCCTGTATCGCCACTTGCGTGGCTGCCCTTGCTGCTCTATATCTTTCAAGATATCAATATGACAGCGATTTCGACTATATTTGTGACATCCATTTGGCCTATCATCATCAACACAGCGCTTGGTGTCAAAAGCGTGAGTGAAGATTATATGAATGTTGCAAAAGTATTACGGTTTTCACCAGTAGAGAAGGTCATTCAGATTATCTTACCGGTTGCTGTACCGTATATCTTTACAGGGATGCGGCTATCTCTTGGAATTGCCTGGCTTGTTATCGTTGCAGCGGAAATGCTCACAGGTGGTATCGGTATAGGATTTTGGATTTGGGATGAATACAACAACCTCAATTATCCAAATATTATCATCGGTATTATCGTAGTCGGTATCGTTGGCTATCTGCTTGATCTTATCATGGGATATATTGCGGATTTCTTCGATTATAGAAAAAGAGGGAGAGCATAATGGCTAAGAGTTTTTTAAGTTTAGAAAATATAGAAAAAAGATTTCCTATACCGGGAAAAGATGATTATATCGCCGTAACGGATGTCAATCTTCAAATCCAAAAAGATGAAATCATCTCTATCATCGGACATAGTGGTTGTGGTAAAAGTACACTGCTCAATATGATTTCAGGTCTTGATATGCAAACATCAGGGTTTATCTTTTTAAAAAATAAAGAGATCACAGGTCCTGGACCTGATAGAGCTGTAGTGTTTCAAAACCACTCTTTGCTTCCTTGGTTAACGGTGTATGACAATATCAATATGGCAGTCAAAAAGGTCATGCCAGAACTCTCACCACAGGAGCTAAGAGCAAGGGTTGAAAAATTTATCACAATGGTCAATCTCGATCATGCCAAAGATAAATACCCTGGAGAGATATCAGGTGGTATGAAACAAAGAGTTGGTATCGCAAGGGCACTCTCTGTCAAACCGGATGTTTTACTGATGGATGAACCTTTTGGAGCACTTGATTCACTGACGCGTGCCAACTTGCAGGAACATTTGATGCGCATACAGCAAAATGTCAAAAATACCGTGATTATCATCACACATGATGTCGATGAAGCGGTACTTTTGAGTGATAGAGTTATCATGATGACAAATGGTCCAGAAGCAACTATCGGAGAGGTACTGGAGGTAAATCTAGAGAGACCAAGAGATAGAGTTGCGCTTCAGGAAGATCCTGAGTATATTCGCTGTAGAGAGGCTATTTTGGAGTTTTTGTACAAAAAATTTGCCAAAGAGGACGACTAAAAAACCGCTTTTGGGCGGTTTTGTGAAGTCACAGCGGTGATATCACAAAACTGCCCCCTTTTGAGGGCGGTAAAAATTTTATAGGAGGAGTTGGAAATGGATTATATAAGTCCCAAAGAGTTGAGTGGACTCGTTGTAGATGCAGGAGAGGAGAAGGTACACGTCTCTACCAAAGATACTTTGGTTCGTGGCTATATGGCGGGGG
>JANTGR010000122.1 GCA_024762875.1 Sulfurospirillum sp. | reverse complement strand
CTATCATATCAAAACCGTCTATACAACACTTTGGCACGAACACTCTCTACGCTCCCGTTGATATCTGTATAAATATCAAACATTTTTATCTTCACACTGACATTTTTATCTGTATAGTCTATATCGAGCTTTTTGTTGTATGTAGTATCTAGTTCCATCGGATGTGCCATTTTTAATGTATCATCTGCCAGCACTCTTGCATAAAAATCCTTTAAAGGTATCTCTGCTATGGTGCTGTTGTGTTCTATGATTTTTAGACTTTTATCATCTAGCATAAAAAGTGTATCTAGCCTGGTATTTTTATGTGGTGCATATACATATGGTGACATTGCTTTTTTAGCAGATTCCTGATCAAAATGCACCTTTATAACCCAGTCATACCCCGACACATCCAAAGGCTCAAAGTCTGGGCGGTTTAAAGAAAAAAATCTACCCTCTTTTTGACGTTTTATATCCCACTGACTGACAAAGGTAAACCCCAACTCATGCGTCGCAAAATCAGTCAGTCTATAATAGTGCTGTGTTTCATTTATATCTTCATACTTTGAGACTATCTCTGGGATGATCGGTTTTAAACTCTCTATGCCGTGATGTCGTTCCAGGTACTCGATCATAGAGGATATCTCAAAACGTGTTTGGACGTCACTCTTTTCTGAGAGCTTTCCTGCTGTTTGAAGATAAGTCTGAAGCCTCTTCTGCTGACTGGATTTTCCAACCGCATAAGCACTCAATGGTCCTATCTGACTTATCATGATAAGCAAAGTAAGCACTAAAAATATCCACTTATACTTCGCATGTTTCACCAACAAAAAGTACAATGATATACCAAAGAGCCAGAGACCCAGTATCACAACCATATAACGGTTTTCCGTCCAGCCATAGGCTGATATCCGCATACTGATAGCCAGAGCCAACATGATAGTTTGTAAAAAAAGCACCACAAATAAAAAGCGTTTATACTTCTTTGCCCTCTCACTCCAAAGTGGTGTCCAAAAGAGATAAGTCACCAACGCTACCGCTGAAAATGCGATGATAATCCACGCTAAAATACCTTTTGGCCACTCAGATGTGAGGAGGATTTTAAATGTATAAGCATAAAGAATCAAAAAGTATCCAACCGCCATCGGGGTTAAGATATACTTGGTAAAGATATTTTCTACCTTGGTATACGCATGTATCTTCAAACTCTCCGTCTCTTTGGGGATTTGTGAGAGAAAATAATTGACACCAAAAAGCCCTATGACTAAAAAAACCAACTGTCCATATCGTTTGCCACTGATATCCAAAGAGAAGAGTTTATCTACCGCATAAAGCGCCCCGCTGAGTCCTGCATAGAGTACAATGCCAAAGACGATAGCGGTAATAAATCCAAAAACAACACGCTGACTCCACTCCCAAAACGCTTCATTTGAAGGTGCACTTTTCCAAAAAGGTGCCCACAGTATCATGATAAAAAACGCCACGATAAAAAAGAAGTGACGTATAAACACCATATCGACAGGTTGTTTCATGCCAGGAAGTGAAAAATAGTAGATAACCAAAGCACCTATACCCACCAAACACAGAGGGTTTTTCTCTCCAAGCAACCTCAAAGCGGTAAACATAAATATACCCAAACTAGCCACAAAAGCAATCTTTATCAAAGTCTCAAAATGCGCATAGGCACTACTCTCTTGTTCGATAAGATAGAGGACGATAAACATCATCGTCAACGAGGAGATAACAGCCGCAGGAAAACGCCTGAAGGTTGCGATAAATTGCACCACTATCTCATCCAGAGATGGAAATCTAAATGTCATGATAAGCTCCTAATGCAACATTGTCTCAAAATGGGGATTAAAATTCTATTTTTTAGTTGTATCTAATCTAATAAGCTAAGTTTAATTTTATATTAAGTTCTTGGGGTTATAATTTTCGAAAGGATGAAAAGATGAGAAAATTAACGACTATAGTCGCCCTGGTATCTGCTATCATGATAGGATGTGGTGGCGGAGGCGGTAGTACCTCAAGTGATGACACACAACAAGGTACTACACAAGGTACACAAAACGGTACTTTTGCATACCCTGAAGCTTTCAGAAGTTTTGAGAACTTGAAACATGCTGCCTACGATCTTGCACCGGTCGAACATGATGTTGATTTTTTAGCCTTGCCTTTACAGATTCTGGGAGTTTTCAAAGCTGATCTTATGAGAACAACACTCATCACAGAAAATCCTGACAAGTTTAAACGCGCTGAGTGCGAAAAAGGAAGTGCTACGGGACAAGGGCTGACATATTCTAACGAACCATTTGAGTACGCAACCTTTGCAGGAGGATTTACCTACCATAATTCATACGGTGTGCAGCTTGCACAAATAGGACTGGCAGAGGAAGCGTGCAGCGATAGCTATTTTAGAGACGGCATCATCTCTTTTGATCATAATGATGAAGACCATATCAACGCTACGCTAGATCCACTCATACTTGATCATACTGGATTTGTGGGATCTTTTCAGCATGAAACTAACAATGGTATCGACCTTTTGACATCAAAACGCATGGAAATCTTTAAAATCCCAGACCAAGACCAGGAAGCCTACATCAGCACAGGTAAATACACAAAGATGGAGGATGTAACCTACAGCAATGTACGTTTTGAAAACAAAAGTGATCCAGATGGCTACACAAAAGCTACATATACATTATCCTGGAGAGAAGATAACATCCCTTTTATACTAGATATAGAAAAAAGTCTCGATGCCAATACACAAACCTACAGATACCACCTGCACGAAGATGGAAATCCGGCTCATTTTGTCAAGGTAAGCATGGATGTAGTCATGTCTCAAGATGGCATACAGAGTATCACCACAACCTACAATAAAGAAGGGTATGTGGAGAGTGCTACAAACTAAAATGGTAAACTTGAAAACTCATCAATTTTATAAGGAATATTAAGATGCCCCATAAAAAAGCAACGGAGTGGTTTGAAACACTCTATCATGATAACAAACAAAACCATGACAATATACCATGGGCACGACAAGCGGTAAACCCTATGCTGGAGGATTACCTAAACGAGCAAAAGTCACAAAAAGGAAAAGCACTGGTTATCGGCTGTGGTTTGGGGGATGATGCTTATGCTTTGAATCTTGCCGGGTATGATGTACTGGCTATCGATGTGTCACAAACAGCTTTGGATTTGGCACAAAAGCGTTTTAGCGAGAGTACGATTCGTTTTGAAAAGCAGGATATTTTTGAGATGCCTGCCAAGTATCATGAACATTTTGATTTTGTATTTGAAGCGTTTACGATACAGTCTCTACCCGTAGCATTTCGGGAAAAGATGATAACAGCAATAGCAAAGACACTCAAACCTTCAGGAAAACTGCTCCTTGTAGCCCATAAAAGAGAACACGACTTTGATGGACCACCATGGCCTCTGACACAAGAGGAAATAGACTTATTTAAAATGCAGGGACTTACGGAGATAGATTTTAAAGAGGTGCATGATCCATCGCCGCTGTCAAATACAAGATTTAAAGTGCTTTACCAAAAATCAGTCTAAACGAGAATCTTCCTGCGAATCAAGATAAGCGATTTCTCTGAGACGTTCTCGATACTCTTCGACACGACATTCAATCAAATCAGTTACACCATCTTCAAAAGCTGCTTTTGCAACAGCAGAAGCAACCCATATGACAACTTCTTTGCTAAATGGTGTGGGGATGATGTGTTTTGGACCAAAAGTCAGATCAGGGTCATTATAAGCTGCTCTGACATAATACGGTACCGGTTCTTTTGCCAGGTCTGCCAGTGCCCTGGCCGCAGCCATTTTCATGTTTTCAGTGATTTTTTTGGCTCTGACGTCCAGTGCACCTCTAAAAATAGAAGGAAAACCCAAAACATTGTTCACTTGATTGGGATAATCACTTCTTCCCGTTCCCATGATGATGTCATCCCGGACTTCTTCTACCTCTTCTGGCGTGATCTCTGGTGTTGGATTGGCGCAGGCAAAGATGATCGCTTCGGGTGCCATACTCTTGACCATATCCTGCGAGACGATACCCCCGCTTGAGAGCCCCAGCATCATGTCTGCATTTTTCAGTGCATCTTCCAGTGTTTCATCCTCTGTATCCAGTGCAAATTCAGCTTTATACTTGTTCAAATCTGTTCTTCTTGTCGTGATAACACCTTTGGAGTCAAGCAAGACAATATGTTTTGCCCCCAGCTTCTTATACATTTTTGCACTGGCGATACCTGCAGCACCAGCTCCGATAACAACGATTTTCATATCTTCTATTTTTTTGCCAGTGATCTCAAGCACATTGATGAGCCCTGCTGTTGTGATGATTGCTGTACCGTGCTGATCATCATGAAAGACAGGAATATCAAGCCTTGCCTGAAGCTTTTCTTCTATTTCAAAACATTGTGGGGCTTTGATGTCTTCGAGATTGATACCACCGAAGCTATCTGAGATTGCAGCAGAAACTTCCACAATTTTGTCAACTTCATGGACATTGAGTTCGATATCTACTGCATCAACATTGGCAAAGGTTTTAAATAAAACAGCTTTACCCTCCATGACGGGTTTACCGGCAAGTGCGCCAATGTTACCCAGGCCTAAAACAGCAGTACCGTCAGTAATAACAGCGACCATATTGCCTTTGTTGGTATATTTGTAGGCTAAGCTGGGATCTTTTTTGATCTCTAAACATGGATAGGCGACACCGGGTGTGTATGCCATGGATAAATCAGTCTGTGTATTGCAGGGCTTTGTCAGGAGTGTTCCGATTTTTCCAAGTTCATGATAGTGAAGTGTCTGTTGTTTGAAATTTTCCATTACTGCTCCATTTCTTTTAATAATCGTGCTATATGGGCATCTAAGGCTTCATATCCAAGGATGGACATCGTATCATAGATAGAAGGACTCACCGATGAGCCGACCATCGCGATGCGTAGTGGTTGTGCGAGAACTTTTAGTTTCAAGTTGTTTTTTTCCATAAAGGCTTTGGTGAAGGCTTCAAAGTCTTCCGACTCAAACAGTTTTTCAGCCAGTTTAAAACTCTCATGATATGCTTTGAGTGCTGTGAGTGACTCTTCATTGATAAATTTTTTAACTGCTTTTTCTTCATAGCTTTGGGTTACTTCGAGGATAGGTTTTGCCATCTCGACAAACTCTTTGAGTGTTTTTGCCCGCTCTCTGAGTGCATTGACCAAAACTTCTTTTTTGGGATGATCCGTGATATCCATACCAAAATATTTGATATCTTCGATGATGCGTTCACTTGGCATAGTTTTCATATACTGTGCATTGATCCAGAGCAATTTTTCTGCATTATAGGCTGAAGCTGAAGAGTTGATATCTTTTGGATCAAAGTATGCCAGCATCTCTTCCAAAGAAAAGATTTCCTGATCACCATGGCTCCAACCCAGACGGATGAGAAAGTTCAGTAGTGCTTCTGGAAAATATCCCATCTCTTTGTACTCCATAACATCAGTAGCACCATCACGTTTGGA
>JANTGR010000121.1 GCA_024762875.1 Sulfurospirillum sp. | reverse complement strand
CTGTTTCTGCATTTGCACTCGATATCAACACTGCTTCTGCTGCAGAATTTGTCAAAGTCAAAGGTATCGGCGCCAAAAAAGCAGAACGCATCATCGCTTATCGTGACGAGCATGGTAAATTTGGCAGTGTAGATGAACTGAAAAATGTCAAGGGAATTGGCGCGAAAATTGTCGCTGTGATCAAGAGTGAGTCTTGATTTTCTGCTAGGAAAGGGGTCGTTTCTCCTTTTCCTCGGCTAATTTTTCTATCATGATAATTCTCTCTGTGATTCATTAAAAAATACTCATTTTAGAGATTATTCAAATACTTCTCTCTGCATATTATCCAAGACAGTCTCCTAGTACAGTAAGTTGTGATTTTGCTTCTTTTTTGATAAAATATATCTAAGCATGTTAAAAAGGACTCAAAAGATGACAAAAGCTACTATACTTGACTATCTAGTTAGCCACAAAGAAGAGTTTCAGAAAAATTATCATGTAAAAGAGATAGGACTTTTTGGCTCTTATGCCCGCAACGAAGCACACAAAGACAGTGATATCGATATCTTTGTCAAGATGGAACCAAGCCTGTTTAAGATGATTCGACTCAAACAACAAATAGAAGAGGATTTAAATAGACAAGTTGATCTGATAAGAGAACATAAACAGATCAAGCCTTTCCTGCTCAAAATGATTCAAAAGGATATAGAATATGTCTGACAGAAAGCTGATGGTACTCTCCACACTTGAAGATATTCAGTATTCTATAGAACTTATTTTAGAACGTTTTAAAGCCATTGAGAGTAGCGATGATTTTGTAGCAGATGAGATAGGATTGGAAAAGTTAGATGGGATTTCTATGCGTCTGATAGCTATCAGAGAAGGATTTAAAAATATCGATAAACTAACTGATAAAACCCTACTACCTACATACCCAGATATTGACTGGCAAGGTGTTAAAGGAGTAAGAGATATTTTATCACATCACTATTTTCAGCTTGATGCTGAGACTATTTTTGAGATTTGCGATGTACACTTGCAGGAACTTTTACTTGTAACGAACAAGATGCTAGCTACTTTCAGAGATGAAGAGTAACTGGCAACACTTCTTCTGCTAAAGAATTTAGAACATCGGCGCTAAAAACATACTTATCGTGACGAGCATGGTAAATTTGCCAGCGTAGATGAACTAAAAAATGTCAAGGGAATTGGTGCGAAGATTGTCGCTGTGATCAAGAGTGAGTCTTGATTTCCCGCTAGGGGAAGGGATATTTATCCTTCTCCCTGGCTGATTTTTCTATCATAATAATTCTCTCTTTAATTCATTAAAAAATACTCATTTTAAAGATTATTCAAATAATTCTCTCTGCATATTATCCAAGACAATCTCCTGCCACAGTAAGTTGTGATTTTGCTTCTTTTTTGATAAAATCTAGCTATTTGTCTGAAATAGGGTTGACAGATCAAACAACTTGACACTCAGCTATTTTAAAAATATGTTACAATGCACTTAAGGGCACCTCTAAAATTAAAAATTTACAAGGATGTAAAATGCATACTATAACAATAAATGTTAAAGATGATGTTTTAGATAAAGTCCTTTATCTTTTAAAGAATCTGACAGATATAGAGATAGTCGAAGATGAGAAGAAAAGTCAAGAAGAGTGGATATATTGGAAAGATGCTGAATTGGATAATTTTGGCAAAATTGCCATAGGATTGAGCAAACATGATTACGATGATGAGGACTACTCTACATGGTAGGAGGCATCTATTTTATCGACATGCCATATTCTGATTTCAAGCAGTTTAAAGCGCGACCTGTTTTAGTATTTAAGACTATTGATAAAAATGACTTACTTGTTTTACCGCTCACCACAAACCTTAAAAGAGAAGGTATCATCATCACTAAAGACGATATCGAGAAAAGCTCTCTTAAGAAAGATTCTATTGTCATCGTACCAAAACTGACTGCTATAGATAAATCACTCATTGTTAAACAAAAACAGATTGCTACATTGAAAGAGAGTGTATTTGAAACTATTTTAAACAAGATTTGTATTAACTTCGGGTGTGACTAAACTATCTTCATTTTTTTGAAGAAAACTGCAAATTGACCGCTCTACACTTCAGAACTTTCAAACTAAACCGATTTTCCTTTGTAAATAAAATTTAACAAGGATGTCCAACTATGAAAAAAATAGTACTTTCACTTCTAGCCCTCGCTGTTTCTGCATTTGCACTCGATATCAACACTGCTTCTGCTGCAGAATTTGTCAAAGTCAAAGGTATCGGCGCTAAAAAAGCAGAACGCATCATCGCTTATCGTGACGAGCATGGTAAATTTGGCAGCGTAGATGAACTGAAAAATGTCAAGGGAATTGGCGCTAAGATTGTCGCTGTGATCAAGAGTGAGTCTTGATTTTATAGCAAAAAGAGGGGCTTTTTGGCTCTTCTTTCCTCACATAATCATCTTATAAAATTGACTTATTTTTTATATCTTTTAACGCTTCCAAAGATTCCACAACAAAATCTAAATATTTGTTATCCTCTTTAAAAGCTTCTACCAGCTCTTGCTTTAAATCTAATTTTATATTGGATATAAGATCCACAATATCACTTTCAAGAGAGTCTAATTTTTGATGTATAATACTCCACACAATCTCTTCATCTATACCAAAATATTCGTGAGATATCTGGTTTCTAAAATCTACAATGCGTCTATAGTTATGCTCTGTTAATGCATCCTTCAAAAGGTGCTTAGATGCTTCACCTATGATTTCAAACTCTCTTATAACACTATCCCACGAAGTAAAGTTATGCAAAAGGCTCTGACTGTCGTCAAATTCATTGACAACTTTTTTTATCTTCTGTATGGCTACATAAATATCAAATATGAATAGTTCTATATCTCTATCAACTTTGTTGATATCAAACATAAATAAAATCCTTTTTTATTCGGTTTTTGATAAATGTTTTCATTGACCGAAAAGTCCCTATATCTACGGGCTTTCCTAACACATGTGATAAATATTCTTTTGCATCAAGCAAAGAAAAAGCATCTTTCAAACTAAGTCTCGTTACTGCTATATCTATATCACTATGTTCTGTATCTATTCCTTTTGCAACACTTCCAAACACAGCAAACTCCTCTATGCCATATCTTTCTCTTAGTATCGGCTTTAGTTCTTTGAGCTGGTTAATAATACTGCTGTCCATATTCATCCTATTTTAATAAGTAAAGTGGTATCAATCTAAAGAGATTATAGCATTTTCCTTTGAAATAAAATTTAACAAGGATGTCAAACTTGGGGCTATCATGATAGCCCAGAAAAAGTCTATACCCCTATCTCAAAGTACTCCCAGCCGCTCTCTTGCAGTCTTTTTCTGTTATACTGATTTCGGCCATCAAAAATCACCTTATTATTGAGTCTCTGCGCCATCTCTTCAAAGTCCGGACTTCTAAACTCTTTCCACTCAGTCACCAGTATCATCGCATCAGCTTCTACCAGTGCATCATATTTTGATGAGACATATTCGACGCTGTCATTGCCTTTGAGGTAATGTATCTTTGCTTCATGTTCTGCTTTTGGATCGTATGCTTTGATTTTTGCACCTCTTTTGGTGAGTTCATTGATGATCGTGATAGCACTTGCTTCTCGCATATCATCCGTATCTGGTTTAAACGCCAGTCCCCACACGGCAAATGTCTTGCCGCCAAGATCTTCACCAAAACGCTTGATGACTTTGTCGCTCACTACTCTTTTTTGAGCATAGTTTACTGCTTCTACTGCATCGAGAAGTTTTGGCTCATAGCCAAAGTCTTTGCTGGTTTTGGCCAGTGCTTGTACATCTTTTGGAAAGCAGCTTCCACCATATCCACAGCCTGGATAGATGAAGCTATATCCGATACGACTATCGCTCCCGATACCGTGTCGTACTTGATTGACATCCGCGCCTACGCGTTCACAGATATTGGCTATCTCATTCATAAACGATATCTTTGTAGCCAGCATGGCATTTGCCGCATACTTTGTCATCTCGGCAGACTTGATATCCATCCCCACAAAACGCTCATGAGAGTGGGTAAATGGCGCATAAAGCTCACGCATCATATCAAATGCCGAGTCACTATCTGCACCGATGACCACACGATCCGGCTTCATAAAGTCTGCCACCGCTGCACCCTCTTTTAAAAATTCAGGATTTGAGATGACATCAAAAGTAAGGTCACTGCCTCTTTTATCCAGTGTTTCCTGTACCTTTGCGCGCACTTTATCTGCTGTGCCTACCGGTACAGTGGATTTGTCGATAATGTACATATGATGAGACATATTTTCCCCGATGCCTTCTGCTACGGCCAACACATACTGAAGATCCGCAGAACCATCTTCACCCATCGGTGTACCTACAGCGATAAAACAGATATCACTACTATCAAGCGCTGATTTTAAATCCGTCGTGAAGTTCAGTGTGCCTGCTTCATGATTTCTAAGTACCATCTTTTCAAGACCAGGTTCAAAGATAGGTATGATACCTTTTTTCAGATCTTCTACTTTCTTCTCGTCGATATCCACACAAATGACACTGTTTCCCATCTCTGCAAAACATGTTCCTGTTACTAAGCCTACATACCCTGTGCCTATGACTGAAATATTCATCTATTTTCTTCCTTCTGCATTATAAAATTCTCTATACCACTTAATAAATTCACCTACACCTTCTTTTATAGGTGTTTTAGGTTTGTAGTGCATATCATCGATCAAGCCTTGTACATCTGCATACGTGCTTTGTACATCACCTGGTTGCATATCCATAAAATCTTTTTTCGCTTCTTGCCCCAGCGCTTCTTCGATAGCTTGGATAAAGTCCATCAGTCTGACTGGTTCATTGTTCCCTATATTGTAGATCTTGTATGGAGCGGATGAACTGCTTGGATCAGGATTGCTTGCATCCCAGTTTGGATTATTTGTTGCGGGGTTGTCTATGACGTTGATCACACCCTCTACGATATCATCGATATAGGTAAAATCCCGACTCATATCTCCATGGTTAAATACTTTTATAGGTCTGTCATGCAAGATAGCATCGGTAAACAGCATCGGCGCCATATCCGGCCTGCCCCAAGGTCCATACACTGTAAAAAACCGCAGTCCAGTCGCCTGAATCCCATAAAGATGTGCATAGGTATGTGCCATCATTTCATTTGATTTTTTCGTAGCGGCATAGAGGCTGACTGGATGATCAGTATGATCACTGGTTTTAAAGGGTTGGGATTTGTTCAGTCCATAGACTGATGAGCTGGAAGCGTAAGCAAGATTTTTGACACCATGGTGACGACACCCTTCCAGGATATTCATAAATCCTACGACATTGGACTGGATATATGCATGTGGGTTTTCCAGCGAATAACGCACTCCTGCCTGCGCAGCGAGGTTGCACACCGCGTCAAACTGTTCCTCTTCAAAAAGCGCATCCATGCCATCACGATCACTCATATCAAGCTTGATAAATTTATGTTTGGGATAGTTTTTTGAGAAAGCAAACTCGCCCTCTTTGACATCTTCTCT
>JANTGR010000120.1 GCA_024762875.1 Sulfurospirillum sp. | reverse complement strand
ATACTGCTAGAAAATCTTTTACGCCATTATGATGGAGATATTGTGAAGCTTGAAGATATCCTTGCGATTGCAAAGTGGGAAAAAAATCAAACCAAACCCCGGGAAATTGCCTACTATCCTGCCCGTGTCTTGATGCAGGACTTTACAGGTGTACCCTGTATCGTCGATTTGGCAGCACTTCGGGATGCCATGCATGATTTGGGAAAAGATCCTGCTATAGTCAATCCTTCTGTACCGGTTGATTTGGTGATTGACCACTCTGTGCAGGTTGATTATTTTGGTTTTGAAGGAGCACTTGAAAAAAACCTTGAGATGGAATACAAGCGAAATGCTGAGCGATATACACTTTTAAAATGGTCACAAAAAGCCTTTGACAATATCCGTGTTTTTCCACCTGGTGCAGGCATAGTACACCAGGTTAATCTCGAGTATATTGCAACCGTAGCGGCTACCAAAGAGGCAGATAATCAACATTTTGTCTATCCTGATACACTGGTAGGAACGGATTCACATACCACCATGATCAATGCTCTGGGCGTCATGGGCTGGGGTGTTGGCGGTATCGAAGCAGAAGCAGTTATGCTGGGGCAGCCCTACTTTATGAAGGTTCCTGAGGTGATCGGGGTGCACTTGAGAGGGAGTCTTAGAGAGGGTATCACCACAACGGATCTGGTACTGACCATAACAGAATTGCTGCGTGGTGAAAATGTCGTTGAAAAGTTTGTAGAATTTTTTGGTGAAGGTTTAAAATCTCTCTCACTGCCTGATCGCGCAACATTGGCCAATATGTCTCCAGAATATGGGGCTACCATGGGATTTTTTCCTGTTGATGATGAGACGATTCGTTATCTCAGGCTTACCAACAGAGACAAAGAAGCTGCCCTTGCCCAGGCGTATATGCAGGTACAGGGGCTCTTTTATGACGGTGAAGATGCACCACTCTATACCAAAGTACTGGAAGTTGATCTTGCATCAGTGACAGCATCGATAGCAGGTCCATCCCGTCCTCAGGACAGAATCGATTTGGACAAAGTTCAGGCACGTTTTCAAGACCTCCTTCATTGCAACTATGGACGGCAGACAGCCGCAAAAGAACTTGGTGATTTTGATAATGAATCACAGGTCGTTGCAGGCGCGTATCATGATAGTTGTGCTGTGCGAACCAATACGCGCAATTGCAGCATACAGATAGATGGAAAAACAATGGATATAGGTGATGGAAGCATCGTTATTGCGGCCATTACTTCCTGTACAAATACATCCAATCCCTCTGTCATGATAGGTGCCGGTCTGGTTGCCAAAAAAGCAGTTGAGAGAGGTTTAATGATTTCTGATTTTGTAAAAACCTCCTTTGCACCAGGATCCAAAGTCGTCGCAGGCTATCTGGAAAAAGCAGGTTTAATCCCTTTTTTGCAAAAACTGCGTTTTAATATCGTTGGGTATGGCTGTACAACATGCATCGGAAACAGTGGACCACTGCATCCTGAGATAGAAAAAGCCATAAAAGAAGAGGAATTGGCTGTATCTGCGGTACTCTCAGGAAATCGTAACTTTGAAGCAAGGATTCACCCTCTTGTCAAAACAAACTTTTTGGCTTCACCTATGCTGGTTGTGGCATACGCACTGGCAGGCAATATGCAGATTGACTTGACAAAAGAGCCCTTGGGATTTGATAGTGAAAATCAGGCTGTCTATTTAAAAGATATCTGGCCGAGTGCTGAGGAGATATCTGCTGTCATAGCTGATGTACTCCATGCCGATATGTTTGCCCAAAAATATACTGACATCTTCGAAGGAGAAAAACAGTGGCAGGCTTTACCCGTACCAGACGGGCTGCTTTTTGACTGGGATACACAATCAACTTATATCCGGCGTCCACCTTTTTTTGAGGGATTTTCTATGGTTGAACAGCCCCGGGGAAATATCTCTGATGCACGGGTGCTTTTGGCACTTGGTGATTCAGTCACAACAGATCATATCTCGCCTGCGGGGAAGATTGAGGTTGATTATCCTGCCGGTCAATATCTGCTAGAACACGATGTAACACCGCTTTCGTTTAACTCCTATGGTTCCAGACGGGGTAATCATGAAGTCATGATTCGCGGAACTTTTGCCAATGTCCGCATCAAAAACTTACTTGTGGCACCAAAGGAAGGAGGATATACACTGCACTTTCCTGAAAAAAAAGAGACATTTGTTTTTGATGCTGCAAGGATGTATGCCGATACAAATACCCCTCTGATTGTACTTGCAGGTAAAGAGTACGGTACTGGATCGTCCAGAGACTGGGCGGCAAAAGGGACACAGCTTTTGGGAGTAAAAGCTGTTATAGCGCGCTCATATGAGCGTATTCATCGCAGTAATCTTATCGGTATGGGTGTGCTTCCGCTACAATTTCAAAATGGAGAGAATTGGCAGACACTGGGTTTGGACGGCAGTGAAGTTATCATGATAGAGGGTATAAAAGAGATGCAGGTTATGCAGACGCTTACTGTCAATGCCTATTCAGATAATGGAACGTGTCGCTCTTTTAAAGTGACCTCTCGTCTGGATACACCTGTAGATTTAGCCTATTTTCGTGCAGGCGGGATATTGCCATTTGTGTTACGCAGCATGGCAAAAGAGAGCAGTGAAGCAAACAAAAACTAACTGGCTGTAAAATATGGGGAGTGCATCATCATACACTCCTCAAACAGGGACTTAGTCCTCTGAAAACGCACAGGCTCCACTGTTTTCATCACAGGGAAACTGGATATACTCACTGTTGCCCAGGTTTTGGGAAACAAAATCCCAGTTGATCAAGTGCCACCAATTTTCCAGATAATCAGCACGAGCATTTCTCGTATCAATATAATAGGCATGTTCCCACACATCACAGGTTAAAAGCGGTGTGTTGTTGTATAAAATCGGGCTGTCTGCATTGGATCTGACTTCTATCACCAGCCTGCCTTCCGGATTGAGACTAAGCCATACCCAGCCTGATCCAAAAAGATTGGCAGCAGATTGTAAAAAAAGCTCTTTAAACTGCTCTAATGAACCAAAGTCACGGTCAATTTTCTCTACTAGATTGTTTGAAAGCTCACTTTTATCTGCACTGAGCCCCTTAAAATAAAAGTCATGGTTAAAAACCTGCGAGGCATTGTTAAAGATACCTCCCTGGGCAGTTTTGATGATTTCAACCAATGCTTTATTTTCAAATTCAGTTCCTTTAATCAAACTGTTTAGTTTATTTACATATCCGGCATGGTGCTTTCCATGGTGGTACTGCATGGTCTCTTTTGAGATATATGGTTCGAGTGCACCTTCATCATAAGGCAAGGTTATTAATGTGTGTATCATGATAACTCCTTTCTCAATAGATTTATAACACTATTATAAGAAATAATTATGTAATGTTTGTGTAGTGTCAGTCCTGACAAACCGACTTACACTAAGAACAACGATCGCCGGTGTTGTCGCAGGAACTCTGTTCCAGTAAGCTTGGCGGCGGTAAATTTGCCATTTATTTAAACATTAAAATTATAATTATTTAAATCAATATGCTCTTTTTTATCTACTTTGCTCATAATATTCATTATGACATAAAATTGAACCCTCTGAAAAACCCAAAGGATTTCTTCAATTTCAAATATTATAGCACTTAAAAAAATAAGCTTTATTTTTTAGCTGTTTTTCTTTGAAATATCCTCTGCTTTTTGATTTATTTTGGCTTTTTATGCCTATTTTTGGTACTTTTTGTACCATTTCCCATACTTATCCATAGGCTTTCATCAGTTTGGGTACTCTTCGTAGGTTTGCACAAGCTGCAATAAGATGAAAATGTTCCCGGTTTTTCTCCAGACCTAAATACCTGCAGGCTTTGAAATTCATATGGTGTTTCATAAATGCAAAGGGCAACTCTACCAAACCTCTTAGTTTTGCAAAGCGTTTATTGTTTCTTTGTTGTTTGGCTCTAAGTTTGGATTGTCCTCGTACTCTTCTTTCTACAATACCGTTAAAGATACCTTGTTGTCTAAGTTTCCTTTTGCGCTCCTGTGACATATAGCCACTATCTGCAAATACCGCTTTTGTTTCATCTTCAGTAAGCGCATCGAACTGTGTACTGTCATGGGTTGACGCAGTGGTAGCTATGACTTTTTTGATTACACCGTTTGTATCGGTTGCAATATGCATTTTGTGCCCATGATGTTTCTGTCCTCTTTTGGAAGTATAGGTTGCTTCTTTATCGCAAGCAACATTTGACACTACTTTGCCCTGCTTATCTTTTTTTCTTTTCGGTTCGGGACTATGGATCAGGGTAGCGTCTACCAGTGTGCCAACATTGAGTATAAGATTCTTTTGTATCATCATCTCTTTGACTTCATCAAAAATACGTGAAAGCAGTTTTTTCTCTATCAGTTTCAGTCTGAATTTACAGATGGTTGTTTCATCGGGTATCGTGTCTTCTTCTGTGATATCAAGGAACTTTCTAAAAGATATTCTGTCATGTATCAGTTCTTCTGTCATTGGATCACTGAGACTGTACCAGCTTTGTAGGAACAGTGCTCCCAGTAGTATCTTTGCCGGCGTCTGTGGTCTCCCGCCTTTTTTACCTATCTCCGGCTTATAGATACCTTCCTTTATGAGAATGGATACAAGTTTCTCGAACGGAATGATCTCTTTCATCTCATTTAAAAATTTCATACTCTTTTTACCACCCTGATACTGCATCGCATGGTCGAAAAAGCTTAGTTGCATAGAACATTCCTTTGATAGATATTTGTCTCTCTTGATAGTCCTATTTTAGCTAAATTGTGGTTTTGGGTGGATTGGTGGGTTTTTCAGAGTGTTCGATATTTTTTAATGCTTTCACCACTTCTGCTGCTTTGATCTCTTTCATGCAGGCATGGGTTTTAAGAGGGCAGCTTCTCTTCATACAGGGGCTGCAATCCATCTCTTTACGTACGATGAGCGCTTTTTCATTCATCCATTGGGAAGTCTCTTTAAATCTGGTTGGTCCAAAGATTGCCACGGTTGGTACCTGATAGGCAGCAGCGATATGCATCGGGCCGCTGTCATTGGTGACAAACAGTGAGAGTCCCGCGATATATGCAATAAGTTCAGGGATGGTAGTTTTGCCAGCAAGATTTGTGTAGTTTGTCACCCCTGCTTTGATTAAAGCTTTTTCGATATCGGCTGCAATATCACTTTCACCGGGGCCTCCAAATATCACAATATCATAGCCTTTACTCATAGAAATGGCTACTTTGGCAAACTCTTCTGGATACCAGCGCTTGGCACTGCCATAGGTTGCTCCGGGGTTTATCCCTAAAGTAGGATTTTTAAAATTGTGCTTATCATGATAGATTTTTAAGCTATCTGGAACACCCTGTAATCCCACACACTTTTTTAAAAAACTATGATATTTTTCTACCTGATGCCCTTGCACATGCTTCTTACTATAAACACAGCGCTTTGGTGATCGGGTCAAATACAAAAAAAGTTTTGAAAAAAGATGTGAACGAAAAGAGACAGCCCTGTCATGATAGCCTACTTCTTTGGCTAATTTATA
>JANTGR010000119.1 GCA_024762875.1 Sulfurospirillum sp. | reverse complement strand
TCTAAATCTTCTTTTCTTTTAGTTTTGTTGGTGATGAGTCCTATCATGATATCTTTGGGCAAAAACTTTTGCGCTTCCTCATATATCTGAGAAGCCAGTACCGTTGTCGGTGCCATTAGTATTGCTCGACTTGGTCTGGCCATTATCACGGAGGCAAATATCACCATCGTTTTACCACAGCCCACATCTCCCATGATGACACGTTTGGCAGCGAGTGGTTTTGAGAAATCTTCTCGTATCTCTTCTATGGCTTTTAGTTGGTCATGTGTCAGTGTGAATGGTAGGCTTTTGATAAAGTCACTGATATCTGCGTCTAGTTTTCTTTTGGCTGGAAAATCTACTTTTTTTTCAGATAATTTTTGCAGATGGTTAAAAACTTCTAAATATTTTAGAAAAAGGATACTCTCACGGGAAAAACCGTTTTGTTCAAAGTGGTCAACAAAAGGAATAGAGGGGAAATGGATTCCCAGCAAAATCGTATACTTTTTCTCATCTAGCCCTGCTGCTATCAAGTTCTCTTTGGTGATGTATTTTTTGATGAACTTGATGACGGTTTTATTTTGGAGTTTGGTTTTGTACTTGGGCAGGATGGTGTTTATCTCTTCTACGATTTGGGGCTGCACTATCTGTAAAGCATCAAAATTCTCTTCAATTTTGCCATATAAAAAAAGTTTTTCACCTGCTTTAAACTTATCATGATGATACTTTCTGGGATGAAAGATGATGCCGTTTAGGGAGAGGTTTAAGTTTTCCGCGTGGCAAGAAAATTTAAAATATTTGGGATGATAGGAGGTACTTTTGATAGAGGCTTCTATGACATGATGAAGCCCAGGTTTTAAGGAGCGGGAGAGATAAAGATTCTCATACTTATGAGGGATGATAAGGGCTAAATCCAGGAGTGTTTGCACTCCTAGTTTTTTTAACTGCGCCTTGTCAGCCTCGTCAAATGTCACTTTTTTGTCACGACCGAAAAGGAGAGTTTATTTATCTCATCATGTTTTTTGATGAAAGTATTTAAATCTTTCAGGGATAACGCTTCAATCTTTTTAAGCTCCGCCTTGGAATGACCCAGCTCAAAACCATTGTAATACTCCTGAAATGCCCGTGACAGTCTTTGTGAAAGTGTTTCGTTGCGCAGTGGTTCACTCCCGAGCAAAAACTTTTTAGCCTGCTCTAACTCATCTTCGCTGACACCCTCTTTGACAAACTTGGCAATCACTTCTTTTACCAGCGCTATCGCTGCATCCTGACTCTCTATTTTAGTTTGTAGATAACCTGTAAAGTCATTATGTGATTTGGCAAAGTTTACTTTGGCATAGGCAGAATAAGCCAAGCCCCGCTTCACACGTACTTCTTCCATCAGACGGCTGCCAAAACCACCTGCTCCGAGGATAAAAGCTGCCACTTTGGCTTTATAAGCATCTTTATCCTGGATAGTGAGTTTATAGGGTGCACCAAAATAGATATATGCCTGCTGGGTCTCTTTCACAACTTCCACTGTTTTACTTTGATCACTGGCTGTATAAACTTTAAAAGTATCGGCTGTGCCTTTTGGCAGTGCAGAAAGCAATTGTTTGGCATAGATTTCACTCTCGCTTTTGCTTACGTCCCCACCGATGATAATCATCGCCTGATTGACAATAAGATGTTTTTTGACAAATGCTGCAACATCTGGGAGTGTTAAAGCTTTCAGACTCTCCATCGTTCCGCCTTTTTCCTGTCCCAGGGGTGTATCATGATAGAGTGTTTTTGTCAGATTGAGATTGGCAATATAGTCAAAGTTTGACTGATTTCGCTGAATGGCTGCCTGCATGAGCATACGGATCTTTTGAAAACTCTCATCAGAGAGGTTTGGATCTTTTAAAAGAGATTCAAGGAGGCTGACAGCTTCGGAAAATTTCTCTTTAAGTGCTGAAATCTCAAAGACAAAAGTCTCTGTTCCACTGTGTGCACTCAGATGAATTGCCGCATCTTCCAAGGCGCTTGCAAACTTCACTGAACCCAGTTTTTTGGTGCCTTCATTCAGGATACTGGCTGCACACTTAGCCAATCCTGCATGTTTACCATCAACAATGCTGCCTGCATTTTGAAAGACCAACTGCAGTGAGACAATCGGCAGGGTTTTATCCTCTTCATAAATCATCGGCACCTTGATGCCGTCTACTCGTAACGCAACTTGACTACTACTCAATAATACTCCTTGTAATACTATCATGATAAGAAAGATCTTTCTCATACGACTTCCTCATAGAGTTCTAAAATATCATAATTGGTGTTTCTCTTTGCCGGTGTTTCTCCGATATCTGCGATCAGTCTAATCATCTCTTCCTGGTTCATACGATTAGCGGCACCTGCTGCTTTGACGACATTTTCTTCCATCATCGTACTACCCAAATCATTGGCGCCGAACAAGAGTGCCAACTGCCCGATATAGGATCCCTGTGTTACCCAGGAACTTTGGATATTTTCAAAATTGTCCAGGTAAAGCCGGCTGACTGCCAAAAGACGCAGATATCGATTTGATGATTGTTTGCTTATCTGGGGAATCTCTTGTGCCAGCTTGGTAAATGAGGGTTGAAAACTCCACATGATAAATGCACGAAAACCGCCTGTTTCATCCTGCAGCTTTCGGATATGTTCCCAGTGTTCTATGATTTCTTCATCCGTTTCCACTGTACCAAACATCATGGTCGCAGTCGTCTTGATGCCTATCTTGTGTGCTTGTCTGTGTACATCCAGCCACTGTGCCACATCCAGCTTCTTGGGGGCGATGATATCACGGACACGATCACTCAGTATCTCTGCTCCTGCACCAGGCATAGAATAGAGCCCCTTGTCATGCAGTCTCTTTAATACCTCTTGGTAGGATATCTTTGAGATTCTGGCAATATAGTCAATCTCTATAGCTGAAAAACCATGAATAGTGATAGATGGATAATGGGTGCTGATCCACTCCACCAACTCTTCATACCACTCGATTTTAAGTTTGGGATGTACCCCGCCTTGAAAAAGTATCTGTGTACCGCCGATTGCAATCAACTCTTCAATTTTTGCACCTATCTCTTCAAAACTGAGCACATACGCATCATCCTCTTTTGCATGCCGGTAAAAAGCACAAAATTTACAGTCAACCCAGCAGACATTGGTATAGTTGATATTTCTGTCAACGATAAATGAGGTGATTTTTTGTGGATGAAGCTCACGTTTTTTTTTGGTTGCCAATCGACCCAATTCGGCCAAATCAGCATTTTGAATGAGGTCCAAAGCCTCTTGATTTGTCATTCTTCCCATAATACCCTCTTCCCATATAGTTAGAGGATATTATAACAAATTCGGATTAAAAATTGACGTGAAGGGTATTTGTCTTTCCGCCTTTGATTTGGATACCGTCAAAAGAGCGGTTTTTGTTGTGCTCAAGAATCTCGACATCATAACGCCCGCTGCCCAGTGTCAACTCGGCGATACCGGAAGTTCTGGATGAAAAGCTGTAGCCAACACGTCGATGTGTATTACTCGTATAAACGATCACTTTGACATAGAGTGCTTTATCTCCCCGTCTGGCAATAATGCGCAGTTTACCATCAGAAAAAGCGATTTTTCTGTTGACATTGCTTCCCTCTTTTAAACGGATATTTTTGATCGTTTTTTGCTGTTTATTGTCCCGTGTACGATAGGTAGCCCGAACCATATAAACACCTTCAGGCAGCTTGACGGTTTTTGGACGTCTGCTTTTAGAGGTATAAAACGTTTTTACACGCTGTTTTGTACCATTTTTAAAGACCTCTATCCAGGCAGATACCGGACGGCTGTTTTTTGTCACGCGCATACCCAGTCTGGCAGCGCTCTCACGTTCACTATTTCCGATGACTCTGTCATCCATACGTCCTAAAACACGACCGGCGAAGGGATCTTCTTTTTTCTCTTTATCAATGAGCTTGGTGATAACCAGTTTTTGACCGGAATCATCACCACTGATACGTGCACTGTTTTGAGGCAGTGTTTGATCTTCCAAGACTCTTTTTCGCGCCTTTGGCTTGGCAGCTGGTTTTGGATTTAAGTCTTCATATCCTTCTTTGTAGCCGGTGTCAGGATATGTCGGTTTGTTATTGAGAGTCTGTTTGGGTATGTTGACTTGTGGCTCTGCTGCCTGTTTTTGTGCAATAGGTTTGGGCAGAGTGACTGGTTGAATGACTGGCTGCACTGTTTCTGGCACAGTTTTGTTTTCAATGGCAGGTGCTGTATCTGTAAAAGTAGGCACTGATTCTACCGCTTTGTTTAGAGTATCATGATAGGCTTGCGGTGGGGTTTGTAAAGCTGCTTTGTATTTTTCTTCTATGGTAGCTGGCAGATGACTACTCTCCAAGTCTAATTTTTTTGCTGGTTGAAACTGCTTTGGAGAGATACGGGCACTTTGGCGGATATTTTGGTCATCAAATTTTTCACTGATACCTCTTTTGGGTGCCCTAAATTGACTTTTGGTTAGTGTGGCTTGGTTTTTCAATGCTGTGTCATTGAAGGTGTTTGTTATCCCGCTTTTTTCTTTTTTAAATCTGCGTTCTTCTACCTTTGCAGCATTTTTCAATGCTTGGTCATCAAAATGCTCTAGCATTCCTGTGGATTTTTGGATTGGTTTAACAGCAGCAACTGTTTTTTTCGTAGATGGATGTGTAGATGGGTTTGATACTGCTTTTGCGCTTTGTTTCATAGCAGGTTGCTCTGTTTTTGCATGTTGATTGATTGTCAATGCTGCGACTAGTTTTTTAAAGATCTGGGTAAATTTTTGAAAAAAACTATCTGACAAAGGAGGTTTCATAGCTGTAGAAGTTTGGCTTGTGTAAACAGGCTTTGTTACCTGCGCTTCGTTTGTGCTTCTTTGGGCTTGTTTTACTGTCTTGGCAGCAGAGGTATTGACATGCTTTTTTTGTACGGGTGCTTTTTGGTTATTATGCTTTTTTTGTACGGGTGCTTTTTGGTTATTATGCTTTTTCTTAGGCGTATGTGTCGGATGCATAACTTCAGGATCCAGCACACTTTTAACAACTTTTGGCAGTGTGCTTAGTGGTGTGATAGCATAATTAAAATATCCGCGGTTAACATGGATTTTGATGCGGTCACTGCTTAAAACCTGGTCATGAAAGACAAGATAGATATCTTCAAACTGATTTTGATCTTTGTAAATGACACTGTTGTTACTCAGCATTGTAAAATCAAAAGAACTGTTACTCATATATTTACCTGCTGTTCTTGTAATACTCAGAGCATGGCCATTGAGCGGTTTTAAGATGACCTCTTGTGCACTTGTCAGTGTGCCATGCATGGCCAAATTGGCAAAAATAGTGGTATTTATAAAAACAGATATTATAAATAATTTAATTAATTGACTAAATAATTTCATATATTTTCCTAAAATAGGTTGTTTGTTGTTGAGAGATTATATCAGAAATGTTATATTTTATGTACAAATTCCGGCACAATGTTTTGTAATGCCGCTATTTTGTTCTCTGCTGCAAGAAGCAGTTCTATATCATGATTTAATTGACTCAACGTATATTTTGTCGCTTGAGAGACAAATATTGAATGA
>JANTGR010000118.1 GCA_024762875.1 Sulfurospirillum sp. | reverse complement strand
GAACCAAAAGTGATGTGCCAAAGGCACCACTGACGGAGACTTTTTAAATCTGAGAGTGAAAGATATCGATTTTGGTTTCGATAAAGTCTATATCTGGGATAGCAAATCGCTAAGAGACAGAACGGTTCCGCTTCCTCAAAAGCTCAAAGATCACCTGAAGGTGCAGGTGAAAACAGTGGAGGTTTTACATCAAAAGGACTTGGCAGATGGGTATGGAACGGTCTATATGCCTTATGCTTTGGAGCGAAAGTTTCCACATGCTAAAAGTGAGACGAAGTGGCAGTTTCTTTTCCCGATGAAAAATATGGCAAAAGATCCCAGAAGCGATACGATAAGACGACACCATATACATCCAGCTACACTCGGGAGAAATATCAAACAAGCGACCGTAAGATCAAGCATCCATAAGCGTGTCACTTCTCATACTTTTCGCCACTCCTACGCGACGCATCTGTTGCAGGCAGGAATCGATTTACGCTCCATTCAGGAGCTTTTGGGGCACAAGTCTGTCGAAACGACGATGATCTATACCCATGTGGTCGCAGAGATGAACAAAGCAAAGATTGTAAGTCCTTTGGACTTATGAGATATCTTATCATGATAAAAAACATGCTATAATCACAGCATGAAAAAACTGGCTCCGATCTTTACCACTATCCTCATCATGGCAATCATCATGATAGTCTTCTTTTCACTGGCAAAACAAGAACAGATGATCACCGTGTACAAAGGCAACCTCACACAAAAACCACTCTCTATCAAACTCCATCATCTCCAGGATCCTCAGTGTGCAATGGTTGTCGAGAAAAATGAATTTGCCGCACAGCTTGCTGCAAAAAGTGGCAAGACCTGGATATTTGACGATGTTGGGTGTATGGTACTTTGGAGCGATGATAAAGTCTTTTTAGATCCTCCAAAACTATGGGTTTATACACTGGATTCAAAAAAGTGGATAGACGCTAAAAAAGCCTATTATTCTACCACTGAACACACACCGATGCACCATGGATTTGGTGCACACGAATTTCCAGATGCCAGATACATCAGCTATGAAGAGATGCGTCTTAGAACACTGCGCAAAGAAGACATGAGCAATCCCGTCATTCGCAAAAAACTCTTAGGAGAGTAAATGGACACTATCAACCTCTTCTCTATCATGACCATCGCTTTTTTAGGCTCGTTTGGACACTGTGTGGGTATGTGTGGGGGCATAGTAGTCGCCTACTCCAGTACCAAAGTAGATGAAAGATGGTCAAAAACAACCCAGGCCTTTGCACACTTGACTTATTCATTCGGGCGTGTGACGACATATGTGCTTTTAGGAGGGCTATTTGGTTATCTGGGCGGTGTAGCCACGTTCAACAACTACACCAATGGTGCATTGCTGATCTTTGCCGGGATTATCATGATACTAGCAGGGCTCTCGTTGATGGGGAAAGTGAAGTTTCTCACCCTCATAGAACACTCTTTTTCAAAATCCGAATGGTACCAAAATAGTTTTCGTGCGCTTTTACAGTCAAAAACCCTTTTCTCCTTTTTTCTTTTGGGGATGTTAAATGGACTTTTGCCTTGTGGATTTGTCTACTTTTTTGCTATCACCGCTGCCAGTACAGGTTCTGCTTTATGGGGGGCTATCGTGATGTTGGTCTTTGGTTTGAGTACGATACCTGCGATGTTTTCTATGGGATTTTTTGTAGGGCTTTTTAAACAGAGTGCATTTCGAGGTATCATGATCAAGCTTGCTGCTATCGCTGCTATCTCTTATGGTCTATTTACACTTTACAATGGATATGGATTTATCACAGATCCCCAGCGTTCACTTTTACACTGTCACTAGGATCCAATTCATCTAAAACTTCTACTTGATAACGCACCATTTCCAGCTCTCTTTTCAGATGGGCATTTTCCTCTTTTAAGGCAGTATATTTCTGATACATACTATTGATATCTTTACTGGTATAGTAAATTTGATTGCTGATGTAGATTTTGGGCAGGATCACCAATAGGGTAAAAAATATCGTCAGATAGACCAGTAGGAGGGTTTGCCAAGAGATATTTTTTACTTTTTTCTGTTCCTGGTCATACGCATCTAAAAGGAGCTCTTTTTCAACAAAAGATTTATTTTGTTTGGAATATTCTGAGTTTTGAACTTCTGCTTCTAGAATTTTGTGCAATCTCTTCACCTGTAGGAATGATGGGTTTTTTTGTCACTGTTTTTCCTAGTTGATGATTGTTACCACAGGTACAACGCATCACTTCAGGAGGACAGATACAACGCTTACTCCACTCTCTAAATGTCTGTTTTACAATCCTGTCTTCCAAAGAGTGGAAAGAGATTATAGCGACTAAACATTTAGATAATTTTAAATTCTTTATAGAATCTAACAAATTCTTTAATTCACCAAGTTCATTATTGACTTCGATCCGGATTGCCTGGAAGGCTAAAGTTGCTGGATGAATTTTATGCGCATACAGATGTTTGGCGATAAAAGTACTCAATTCTTTCGCTGAATCAAACTTTTTTTCTTCTCTTCTTTTCACAATGAAGTCTGCCAGCTTTTTATACTCTCTCACTTCCCCGTACACTTTAAATATCTCTTCCAACTCTTGTTTGCTATAGTGGTTTACTACAGTATATGCATCCAGCGGTTGAGCAGGATCCATCCGCATATCCAGTGTCTCACTCTCAAAGCTAAAACCACGACTCATTTTATCAAGCTGCAACGAAGAGACACCGATATCCGCCAATATCCCCCGAATATCATAATCCGCAAACTCTTTAATCACAGAAGAAAAACGCCCTTTGGCAAATATCACCCTTGTCTGATAAGGCGCCAAACGCTTCTTGGAAAATGCCAATGCTTCCTCATCCTGGTCGATGCATATCATCTTGATGTTGGGATTGGATGAGAGGATTAGCTCACTATGCCCTCCATACCCCACCGTGCAATCAACAATATATCCTTCTTTTATCGATGAAAATGTCTCTTTTATCTCACTTGGCAAAACAGGAACATGGGGGATTTTCAGCATCCGATCTCTCTTATTATTTGATATTGCGTGTTCTGAACATTCACACTTGTGAACGACTCTACAGCCGTTTTACGGCGCAGCCTTAGTGAATAAGTGTGAATGTTTAGAACACGCAATTTGCATAGGCACAACAACCTTGCTGCCCATCATGATAGGCAAGTTATTTGCACATGATACCCCATTATAACAAATTCATGATTGATTCGTTATAATCTGACTACAAAATTTTTCAAAGGGCACAGCACATGGAAGCACATATCAAACAAGAACTCAAAGCAGCTTCTTTGTCTATGTTTAGCAAAAACTTTGTAGGTATTTTCCATGGCAGTATCTCTTCCAAGGTGGAAGAAGGCAAATTTATCATCAACAGCAGAGATGCAGTTTTTGACAACTTAAGTGATAAAGACTTTATCGAACTCTATACCAAAAAAGATTATCGATGGACCAATGCCAGTATCGATGCAGATATTCATCTCAATATCTACCAATACATCTCTGAAGCAAAATATATATCATACTCCATGGCACCTTACATGACTGCCTACGCTCTCAAACACGATAAAATCGTTCCAAAAGACTACTTTGGAGATCAAATCATCAATGAACTTGCCGTGTATGATCCAGGCAATTTCAACACTTGGTACAGCAGAGCCAAAGATGAGATTCAGCAGTACTTTGCCGATCATGACAGCGATATGATGCTGATCAAAGGATATGGTCTTTATACCTACAGCAGAGATTTAAAAACGTTGATTAAAAAGATCGCAATCCTGGAAAACAGCTGTAAAATACTACACCGGGCCATACAGGAAAAAAATCACCGAAACTTCCCTATTTCTTAATATATATTTAATCGATAAATATAGAAATATTTATTAGTTTAGAATCAGTTAAAATTATAAAAGGTTTTAATTTTTTAGACTATAATAGAGTATTATTTATATATCGCAAAAAGTTAGGGTTTTTACAATATGATCACATGGATGCAGACACACAGAAAATATTTAGTTGTTACGATTTGGATAAGCACAATCGCATTTGTCGGTGCCGGTTTTGTGGGCTGGGGAGCTTATAGTTATGGAGGTAACAAGGGTGATACTGTAGCCAAGGTTGGAGACAGAGAGATCTCGGTCAATGAATTGCAAAATACATATTCAAATGTCTATGGCTACTACAACCAGCTTTTTGGCGGTAAACTGACAAAAGAAAAAGCATCACAAATGCACCTGCAAGAGATTGCCCTGGAAAAATTGACCAATGAAGCACTTTTGTTAAATTATGCTGACAGTCTGGGTATTACAGCGCTCAAAGATGAAGTCATCAACGAATACACTTCTATCAAAGCTTTTCAGGAAAATGGTGTTTTTAATAAAGAACGGTATAAACAGATTTTGAGAGGACAAGGCATCAATGAAAAAACATTTGAGCATGAACTGGAAAAAAGCGTTATCCTTAAAAAATTAAATACAGCACTGAATCTGCCTGTGACACCACTCGAAAAAGCAGCAATGACCGCAGCCACATCACTGGCAGACCACCTCGTCGTCAAAAAGATCACCCAATCCCTGGAGGATGTCACTTTAGATGATGCAGAAATCAAAAAATACTGGGAATCACACAAAACGGATTACATGAGCAAGATATCTTATGTTCTGGAAACAATCACAGTACAATCTGGTGATCTCAATGTCAGTGATGCTGATGTAACGGCATATTACAATGAGAAAAAATACAAATTTAAAGACAGTGCAGGCAAAATCCTTCCATTTGAGCAGGCTAAAGGTGATGTGATCAAAGCAGTCCAGCAAAAAGCAGCCAAAACAGCCGTACTGAAAAAATATCTAGCCTTCAAAAAAGGTGAGATAAAAGCGGAGAAAAAAGAAGTGGTAGATGCAGCCAGTTCCACTTTTCCTGTTGCTGCTCTCAAAGACAAAAAAGCAGGTGACTATCTCAAAGCAGTCGCATTACCTAACGGCTATCTTACCGCACATATTGAAACAGTCAACAAACCAAAACCGCTTCCTTTTGAAGATGCAAGAAAAATAGTTGAGATGAAACTCAGACAAGATAAAGCGATCACGCTCCTGGAAGCAAAAGCCAAAAAAGAGAGTACTGCACTGCAAGATGGTGAAGATCTTGGTTTTGTGACGCCAGCAGACAGCGCTAAGATAAAAGGTCTCAAACCACAGGAAGCATCACAGTTTTTACAATACCTCTTCTCCAAAGAAGATAAAAAAGGTTATTTTATTCTGGCAAATAATGCTTTAGTCTATAACATCACAGAGCAAACATTTTCAAACCAGGAAACAAATACCAGCAAAATGGAAAACATTGTCAAAAATTTAACTGCGATGAAGGCCAATGCTATCCAAAGTGGACTGATCAAAGAATTGAAAAAAAAATATAAAATTAAACGATTTATAAAGGAAGGCTAAATTGAGTATGATTATCTTAAGTGTCGATATTGGCTCTACCAAAGTATGTGCGATCATCGCCCAAAAAAGTGAGAATGGTGTCAAAATTCTTGGTGCAGGTATCTCTAAGTCTCAGGG
>JANTGR010000117.1 GCA_024762875.1 Sulfurospirillum sp. | reverse complement strand
CAAATCAACACTTCACTCACCCAACTTGCACAAATCAAAGCAAAACAGCTTCAAGGTGTCACACTGACAGCCCAAGAGCAACAGAGAATCGGTACAGCTTTACCTTACAATCTCGATGCCTGGGATGGTTACTTTGCTGAGAGAGAAGCAGTTTTGGCTACAGCAAAAACACTCGATAAAAATTTGGTGGTACTCTCAGGTGATACACACAACGCATGGGCAAATGACCTCAAAGATATGAGCGGTAATCAGGTAGGTGTTGAGTTTGCAACAACTTCCGTCACCTCTCCGGGGCTTGAAGATTATCTGGGCTTACCGGATGAAGCTTCTTCTATGCAGTTTGAGGGAGCATTAAATCTTTTGATCGATGACTTACACTATGCCAATACTTTTGACAGAGGTTTTATGACTGTAGAGTTTAACAAAGATGAAGCGATATCAAAGTGGTACTTTGTGGACAATTACCACTCAAGCAGCTACGACATGAATGACAATAGATTTAAAAGTCTGAAAGTCAAAGCCGGGGCTGGCGGGAGAAAGATAGAAGAGGTTTGAAAATAATTTTACACACAAAAACCTAAAATCAGAGAGGAAGAAAGTTTCAAAAAAGCTTGTTAATCAATCCTTTTTTATAAAAAATTTTGCTACCTCATCCGCGAGAGTAAGTTGCGTTGTTATACCTACACAAGAGCAGTTTATCTCGCTAAGGACAAAACGGTCATTACCTTTTTTATCATAATCCAATATATAATCCATCGTCCAAAGCAGAGGATAGTTGTGTCCGTTTAAATACTTCCTGATATTGATCAGTGCTTTGTTTGTGAGTTTGATGACTTCTTTGTATTGTGGATTGTCAGGCTGGTAGTATTCATAATTGGCACCGCTAAAAAGGGTAGCTGAAAACTGCCCGTTTGCCGGTCTTTTATGGACAATGCTGGCAACTTTATCATTGATTAACAAAATTCTTATCTCTCCCTCATTGATACGGGGAAGAAATCGACATCCAACAAATCCACTTTTACCTTTAAAATAGACTGAATTGGAGTCATCATGATAAAACTTATCCTTAAAACTTTCAATAAAATTATCCATATTTTCATAGAAGTATTTGATATTATCTACTGCTTCTGTACAGATGATACTATCATCATCCCGTAAGGAAATCAGATAGACTCCTTCTCCTGTAGAGCCATAATTTGTCTTTAAAACTCTCACTCTATATTTCTGCAGAATTTTAGGAAAGTCTGCTTTGAACTCTTTAAACGTGTGATAAAAGTGTGTTCCCTTATCACCCACAAGAGAGTTTTTGAGCTTTTCTAAAATATCTTTAAAATCAAGGTTTATCATGACATCAGGATGTGTGTGTATCTCGATTCCTTCATCCCCAAGAGATTTTAAAAATTGAAAATAGGAATCGACTTCTTTTAAATTTCCAGGATTTATTCGACTGATAACAGCGCTGGCTTTTTGTTTGATATAATTGAAAAGTTCTTCTTTTCTTTCATCTGAATAAAAGACAACTTCACCATCAACCGCTATTTTTCTCAAGGCATTTAAGATAGGTTTTGTATCTATCCTAAAGCCGTCACATCCTTTATCTGAACCACCTGCATATTCTATCAGAATGACATACTGTTTCACTCTTTTCTCCCTAAATATTTAGAACTATTATGTCACATTATGGTTGCAAATTAATTACAAGTCAGAAATGAAGCAACAATTTATCCTGATCATATTTGCATTCCCCCCAAATTTTCGCTAAAATATAGGCTTTTTTAAAACTCCATCTAAAGGATGAGAAGTGAGACACTTTTTAACACTCCAAGATTTCTCAAAAGAAGAAATTTTGGAGATGATTGACTTGGCATTTGAGATCAAAAATGACCTGCAAAACGGCAAACGCAAACATGAGCTAAACGGTCAGACACTCGGTATGATTTTTGAGAAAAGCTCCACCAGAACACGTGTCAGTTTTGAAACAGGCATGTATCAGCTAGGTGGTCATGCACTTTTTCTATCTTCCAAAGATATTCAGCTGGGACGCGGAGAACCGATGAAAGATACCGCACGTGTTATCAGCCGTATGGTTGATATGGTGATGATACGTACCTTTTCACAAAGCGGCCTTGAAGAATTTGCCCAGTATTCCCGTGTACCTGTTATCAACGGGCTTACCGACTCTTACCATCCTGTACAGCTTATGGCAGATTATATGACTATGATTGAGTGCAAAAAAGCAGTCAATCCTGTCGTAGCCTACATCGGGGATGGTAACAATATGGCACATTCGTGGTTGATGTTAGCATCAAAACTGGGTTTTGAACTCCGTATAGCTACACCGAAGGGATATGAGGTAGATAGTGCCATTTTAAAAGATGCGTTAACTTTTGCTACACAATCAAATGCTAAAATAACCATAACCAATGATCCAAAAGAAGCTGTCAAAAATGCTGATGTTGTGACAACAGATACCTGGATTTCTATGGGACAGGAAGGTGAAAAAGAGCAACGTGTCAAAGATTTTGAAGGTTTTATCGTCGATGATACTTTGATGAAGCTCGCAGATCAAGATGCACTTTTCCTGCACTGTCTTCCGGCATATCGTGGTTATGAAGTGAGTGAAGAGGTTTTTGAAGCACATGCTGATGAGATATTTTCAGAAGCAGAAAATAGACTGCATGCACAAAAAGGTATCATGGTCTGGTTAGATAAACAGAGGGGATAGAAATGGCAGATGAAAAAAAACAGGATTTGATTAAAAAGGTTGAGACACTCTCCAAGAGTCTGGGATTTGGAGAAAATGACAAGACACTTTTTGAAATCAAAAAAACAGACGATCCCAATGTCAAAGAGTTACATTTAAAATCAGGTTCATGGGATTCAGATGATCCCTGGTTTGCTATCGATGAAGAAGATACCAAAAAAGCCTATGCTTTTATACCAAGCAGCTCCTTTACACAAATGCTCAACATTTTGAAACAGGCGCAAAAAGAAAACTTTGATCTCAAACTGGAAAAAACAATTTGGCAAAATGTACCCACTGACTTTGACGATGTCTGGGTCGTAGCGATGGATGAGATCCGCCGCCTCGCACAAAATGAGGGAAACAAACCAGTCAGCATCGACTTGGAAAAACTCATTGCTGATATCAAAAAAGAGCACCCCAATCTTTTTATCAATTTAAAAGATTTTTATCCAAACCAAATAGAAAACAATCAAGGAGAGGTATGATCGACTTTAATAAATTTACAAAATACTCCAAACCGGGGCCTCGGTATACCAGTTATCCCACAGCATTGGAATTTTCAGAAAATTTTGACGTGCATGCCTACATCAAAGAGCTGGAAGAACACAAAAGTGATCGTCCTGTTTCACTCTATTTTCATCTGCCTTTTTGTCGCTCTGCCTGCTATTTTTGCGGTTGTAATGTAGTTTTTACCTCCAAAGAAGATAAAAAAGAGCGATATATCGGATACCTGGAAAAAGAGCTTCAGATTCTCTCTTCTCATCTGGATATGTCACGTGAAGTGATCCAGATGCACTTTGGCGGTGGAACACCCACTTTTTTTGATGAAATACAATTGAAAAAAGTGATTGATCTCATCAAAAAATATTTTAAAAACTTTGCTAAAGATGCAGAAATATCCTGTGAAATTGATCCGCGTTTCTTTACACAAAAGCATATGGATGTTCTCAAAGAAGGCGGCTTCAACCGTATCTCTTTTGGTGTACAGGATTTTGATCCCAAAGTACAAGAAGCGGTGCATCGCATCCAACCCTATGAAGTCACCAAAAATGCAATCGATATCGCCAGGGCTGCCGGCATCAAATCAGTCAATGTAGATTTGATCTACGGCTTGCCGTATCAGACATTTGAAACATTCAAAAAGACCCTCTCTCAAGCCAGAGAACTTGATGCTGACCGTTTTGCTGTTTTCAACTATGCCCATGTGCCATGGTTGAAAAAAACGATGCGCAAGATCGATGAAACAACATTGCCACATCCAAAAGTCAAATTGGAAATCCTGCAATACACTATTGATTTTTTTGAAAACAATGGCTATAAGATGGTTGGTATGGATCACTTTGCCAAGCCGGAAGATGAACTTTTTCTAGCGATCGAAAAAGGTGAACTACATCGAAATTTTCAAGGCTATACCACCAAAGGTGGTGCAGATCTCATCGGTATCGGTCTCACCAGTATTGGTGAAGGTGAACGCTATTATGTACAAAACTATAAAGATATGCATGCGTATGAAACAGCGATCGACGAAGGCCGACTGCCAACAGAACGCGGCGTTAAACTCAGCCAGGATGACTTGATCAGAAATGCCGTCATCATGGAGCTTATGAGTAATTTCAAGCTTAACATTCCCCGAATAGAAAAAGAGTTTGATATCGTTTTCTTTGACTATTTCAAAGAGGCGATTAATGAGCTGCAGGTTTTTAAGGATGAAGAACTTATCATGATAAATGAGAAAGAGATAAAAGCCAGCAGTACCGGTGCTATGCTGATTCGCAATATCGCTATGGCATTTGATGCCTATTTGCATCGATTTAAAGATACTAAAAAAACATTTTCAAAGACGATATAAATGAGTAAACAAGAGATTTTTAACTTTTCAGAAACCAGTGACGACTGTATCAAGTGCGGGAAATGTATCCCTGTATGCACTATCCATCAGGTCAATGGTGATGAAGTCACCTCTCCAAGAGGCTTTATCGATCTGCTGGGCCAGTACCAAAAAGGCAATTTGGAGTTGGATAAAACGGCTAAAAATATTTTTGAAAGTTGTTTTTTATGTACCAACTGTGTTGATGTCTGCCCCAATTCATTGGCCACGGACATGGTCATCGAAGAGGTACGCGCTGATATCGCTGACAAATTTGGCATCGCCTGGTTTAAAAAAGGTTTTTTCTTCCTGCTGCGTCATCGCCGAATCATGGATATCTTTTCAAAACTGGGTTATGTTTTCAGAACCTGTGCCCTGGCTGAAGATAGTAAAGGACGGGGGCTGAGAGCCAAATTTTCCCTTCCGATGGTGAAAAAGGGACGCTTACTCCCCTCTATGAGTTCTGTTAGTTTTCTCAACTCATATCCTGAAGAGATACCTAGCCCCAAAGAGGGTAAAAAACCCCGGGTTGCTATCTTTATAGGGTGTTTGGCAAACTATAATTATACTGGTATTGGTGACAGTCTGGTGGAGATTCTCAAAGTACTGGACATTGATATCTTTATCCCTAAAAAACAGCTTTGTTGTGGTGCACCTGCCTACTTCACCGGAGATGTCAACTCTGTAGAATATATGACAAAGAAAAATATCGAATATTTTGAAAGTTTTATGGATGAGTGTGATGCCATGCTCATCCCTGAAGCTACCTGTTCGGCAATGATCAAACATGACTGGCAGGTCTTTTTCAATAATCATGATATGCCCGAATGGGAAGAGAGGGCAAAAAATGTAGGAGAGAAAATCCACATGGCTACAAAATGGCTGCATGACAATACCAATCTCAATCAGGTACTTGCCAAAAGCGGTAAAAAATTTGACGAAGTTGTCACCTATCATGATCCCTGCCATGCCAGAAAAGTACAGGGAATTTGGGAAGAACCACGCAATCTCATAAGCAATAACTTTTCTTTGGTAGAGATGAGCAATCCTAATCAGTGCTGCGGTTTTGG
>JANTGR010000116.1 GCA_024762875.1 Sulfurospirillum sp. | reverse complement strand
GTCTCAATCCCCTTAAAATCGGGTCTTCATGTAATAGCAACAGTAATATAGTAAATAACGATAGCATAGGCTATTTGCAAAAGTGCTCTTTTCTTAAAGCATGCTTTATCGATAAAAAAGCACTTTTGTAAATTGCCAAACATACAAAAAAAGGGAGTGTTTAGAAAACTTCTTCCCTTAACCCAAACTGAGTCACTGACCTCTATCTCTATATCGATCATAGCGCATTTTCTTTTAACCTTGGATGATATAACTCTCAAGTTGATCCCTTTTTTCATAGTAATATTCATAAAGTGCAAATGCCTCAATTCTAGGCAGTACGTTGGTTGTCTCTTTGTCATAGAGATGTCCTTTGAAGTTTACACCTACCCGCCTGTTATGATAGTGTACCTCCGGAAAAACCTCTTTGTCCATATCTGCACGCATCCTCTCTCTAAAATAATTGACAAAATCATAATAATCCCTGTTCGTCCGACGGTTTCTTCTTGGATTTTCCATATCTTTGAGCACTCTTTTAATCTCCTCAAGCTCTGAGAGTATCTGCCACATCAGTTCAGCCTGATCAGGATTTTGATAAAGCTTCTCTATTTTCTCATATACATTCATGACTGCCTCCTAAAATATAAGCGGATTTTCCAGATCCAGCGCTGCTCCTAGATGCAGCCCCTTGTCTTTGATGAGATATATACGGAGATCATCCTTTTTTTCATCAAACACCTTCATCACATCATCTATGAGCTCTTTTAGCTCTTCTTTTGTTGCCGCATCAAAAAGATAGATCGACTTTTGGATACGAAGCGCTCTTTTTTCGACCCGTTTTCCTATCTTGCCCAGACGCTTAACATCGCTGATATCATAACAAATCAAAAAATCCCTCTTATGCATCTTTGACCTTTGAAAGTGTGCTTTTTATGTAGCCGTTATGGTCTATCAGATAGAGTGGTATCTGTTTTGATATCTTATAGCATTCTGAGATTGGCAGAGGGTTGGTATAGACTAGATACAACGCCTCTATCTGATGCATGCCTATGATCTTATCATCAACACTGATGTAGCTGTCAAATACAGCGATCTTTCTTTCACGATCTCTGATAACAAGTGCTCTTTTACTCACAACATCCCCCTTAGATCAGTGATAAGCAGGTCTATCTTAGGATCAAGCGTATCTATAAATGGTTTGAGCTTTTTCCAAAGCTTTTTACGCCCTTCATACCTGAGATAAACACCTTGTTTTTTTGTAAAGTCCTCTTTTTCTATGATCTTTTGTGCAAAAACTTCATAAACAAAAGCGTTGATATCGGCTCGTATTGGCTCCATCAGATCAGAGGCTAGTGCATGGTGGCTGCGAAACGGCTTATGCAGATAGCCGATAGTCGGCTCAAACCCATAGGCGATCAGTTTTACCGTGATGAGATTGTAAAAGAGCATATAGCAGAAGCTCATCATGGCGTTGAGCGGATCAAGGGGCGGGTTTTTGGTACGTTTGCCGCTATGGAGTGCCTTTGGAAAGAGTCCAAAATAGTGTGTAAAGTAGAGTTTAGAAAAGCTCCCCTCTATCCCCAGCAGGCTCTGTAGTTCATCACAGTTTTTAATCCGTTCAATAAGTCCGTCACTCTCTATCTCGATATGATGATTTTGAAGGTGATTAACATGAGAGCGTATCTTTCTCTCTATCAGCATCTTGGCGATAGGGAGGTGGTATCTTAGTGCTTTATACTGAGCAAGTTTGAGTTCTGCATTTCTCCCTTGTGCGGGTGTGATGAGTGCTGCATCTTTATGATCGTATGAAAGTAAAAGCAGTGAGATATCCTCTTTTGTAATCTTTATAAGTTCTTTGGTTTCGATTTTGTTATTATTGGCGATGATGAGCGTATCGACCAAGCGAAGAGGGATCTTTTGGTCATCAACTTTTAATGTTTTGTTATCGACAGCAAGATTTGCACCTTTTTTATCCACTATACTTAGTCTCATACTATGATCACTCCTTTGTCATACTCAATCATGTCCGCCCTGCCAAAAAGCAGTGCATCTTCCTCTACCTGTATAATATTTACCTTGTCATTGTTATGAATGAGGGGTTTTAACTTCTCAACTAACTCCTTGAGTGATTTTTTGTCCAGCGGTACCTCAAGCGCTGACTTCTGACCGCCCAGCGCATAACTGTAGATAAGCTTTCTAACCTTTGCAAGACGCTTGTCACTGGTGATGTCATATGCCACTAGATAGAGTTTTTCAGACATCTTTTATGCTTATCTCTTCTTTTATAGAGCTTTTTGCTAGGCACGGCACTGGTATGACCCCTTGCCTCTTTCTTGATGATGGCAAGTTTGTGGTAGTTTCTGGGTTTCATCATTTACTCCTTGTTACAGAAGTATTATAAAGGAGTTTTACGACACAATTTGTCGTTATTATATTTTTTAAAGCTGCTTAAGATAACTGCTGATCTCATCATAAAGTTTTTGACGAAGTCCACAAGGAGATATGACTGTGATATAAGGGATCCACTGGCGGATCAGCGGAATGATCTCCATATCGTTGTTGATCTGAAATGAAAGGATAAGACTGCCCTCTTCTTCTTTAACAATATTTTGGCTTTTGAGATATTTTTTGACCCTGAAATAGCGTGCAATCTCTTTATCTACCAGCAGCTGTACTTCATACTTTGGATGACTAAAGTTCTCAAAAAGCGACTGCATATTTTTGATATGCTCCTGTGCTTGGATGTCAGTGTGAAATGTTTTGGGTTGAAGAGTGAGACTTTCGATAAAATTAATACGAAAACGTTTAAACCCGCCGTTTGTCTTATAGTTTTGCGTCATAGCAGCCAGATACCAGTTGTTTTTAGCGTAGAGGATTTTCTGCGGCTGGATATCTTTAAGCTCTCTTGACGCTTTTTCGTTATAGATGATATCACAGTAGCGTTTGTCACGAATGGCAAGTTTAAGATCTTCTAAAAAGTCTGCTTTTTTTAACTCCTCTATCGGGTTGTCAAAAAGAGCATAGATCTCATTTGACTCTTTTTTCATCTGCTTTAAAAAAGAGAACTCCTTCTCCTCTAAAAATTGAAGCGATTTTGAGTCCATCAATGTCAAAAACTCAAAAAAGCTCTTCAGTGCTTTAGCTTGGTGTTTCTCTTGCAGAAGATCAGAAAAATAACTCCCCGATATAAGCTGATAACACCCTCTCTCAGCCGATATGACCGACTCACCCAAAAATTCTCTCAGCAGTTTGATATCACGCTGTATTGTTCTCTCACTCTCACCATAATACTCCTGCAGGCTTTTGGTACAGATCTTTTGACTTTGTGCAAGGATTTTAAGGATATCCAGTATACGCTGCGCCTGGCTTAGTTTAGTCACGACAGCTTCTTTTTGTTGAACGCAACATCTCTTTTAAACGGCTTATCAAAGCCACTATCATCATCTCTTGATTCACAGTATATTCCTTTTGGTTTGATAGTAGATTATAGAGTATTATAGCGTCATTTTGTGACGGGTTTGGTTTTTTTCATAGCTGAGGATATGGTTTAAGAGTTTATAGCCGTACTATATTTTTATCATCTTGAAGCTAAAAATTCTTGTGGTTGCAATGTCAAAATTGAAGAGTTTTTAAATCCTTTTTTATCTCGTGTGATGATGATATCAATATCACAAAATTTTGCACTTGTATATATCACACTATCTTCAAAATCTATACCGCAATTTTTAACGGCATCGATTAAAATAAGTTTATTTATATCTGTTACCTCAAATATCAATAGTAAATCATCTATAATTTTTTCAGCTTTAGCCTTATCAAAAGATTTAGAGACAAGGTAGTGTATAGTTGTGATAGTCGAGGCGCATAAATAACCATCTATGTCACTATTTTCAATGAGTACAAATATCTCTTTTGCACTATTGCAAAATGGTTCCCTTTTGAGCAGCAAATCTAAAACAATATTTGTATCAAGTAAAATTTTCACAAATATTTCTTTTCTAAAAACTCTTTATAATCAGACTCATCTATCTCTTTATCTTTAAGCACACCAAAAAGTTTATTGGTTACTGTTGCATTGGAGTTTTCACTTATCTGCTCTTCTATGAGTAAAGTCTTAAAGAAATCATTTACAATCTTTGATACCGAAGTACTCTTTTTTTTTGCTAACGCTTTTATCTCTTTTATCAACTCTTCATCAGAGTATAAAGTTATCTTTTTAGTCATAACAAATTCCTTTAACAAGTCGTATATATTTCTTATTATTATACGATATAGAGTGTTAAAATATTATTAAAAACTGTTTTATCACACACAGTTGTTTTCAACTCCTTTGTGAGTCATTTATTGACCAATCTTAAAGTAGTTTTCAAATTTCTCTAAAAATCTTTCAAGTCTTTTGATATCTTGTTGGGTGGAATCTTTACGATCTTTATTTTGGTGGACGATGGTATTTCGTATTTTTGAGATTGAGTCAGAGTACTTTGTATAAAAAAACTTCCCATATTTATCATCACCTAGTGATTTTTTAGCCTTTTCTCTGTCGTCGTGGCTTGAACAATCCAAGTCGCCTTTTAATTCGCATGACTTAGTAATGATCGCTTCATATAGGAGGATATATGAGAGGGCGTAGTTTTGTCCCTCAAAGAGCCATTTTGAAAGTTCAAACTGAAAATCAGACTGTTGCTCTTTGTCAAAACGCTTTGCTAGCAAATCTATATCACCCGAGAGAAGCTTGATAATCTTATTGTCAGTTTTTTGAAGTTTTGCTAGTTTTTCATTAACTTTTTTGATAAATGACCAAAGTGCATGAAGATTGGACAGGTGTAGCGCATCACTAAATTGTGTCAAGACATTGGAAGCCTCTTTATCCTCTTTGATGAGGGAAGAGAGATGGCTAGCATCAGCATGACGCTTGAAGTCATTGATAGCTTTTATCCAATCTAATAAGTCAAAAAAGATTTTAAAATTGATGATTTCTGATTCTTTGTCTGCAAACATACCATAGAGAATTGCATTGACTGAGAAAGATTTTGAGTGTAGTGCTTTAAGTGTCTCTAGTAAAAATATATTGATTATAGGCATATATCGAAAACCGTGTGTGATATCTAAGTAGAGTTCGTCACCATCTTCAATCAAGTCACGGATAGAGAGTAACATTTCAAAATTGTTCCATATCTCATCACTTTTGTTGGATGTGTTATAGTCTATTATGAAACAATTGGAGCCATTATTATCCAAATAGCTATCGATTTGTTTTAAAAAGGGTTCAAGGTCTTGATGTTTTAATGAACTATCTTTTTTCTTGTTTGTGAGCAAGTCCAGATATGCTTCATCTTCTCCACCATACTTAAGGTAGAGGTTATCCCACATAGAACCAGATGTACCGATAAAGATTACTTTGTTAATCTCATAGTGCTTGATAATAGCTTCTGATGTAAGTGTACTTGTGTACATTTTATCTTCTATGATATAGGTAGTCTCATGATAGTCGCTATCACTATCTTTTTTGATGTCACCAGTCCCGATAGATGTGATTAGAATTTTAGACATAGTCTCTCCTAAAAATAGTATTTTATCTCATTCAAGTGCTTCACAACACGCTTATACTCTCCATCACTAAATTGAGTAATCTCAATATCCCAATAGTTTTGTATACTCATACCAAGCATAATAGCAACTGTTGTAGGCATAGAGTAGGCAAGTTTTATATGTTTGACATCTTGTTG
>JANTGR010000115.1 GCA_024762875.1 Sulfurospirillum sp. | reverse complement strand
TGATTTTTTAACCAAACTCTATAGTCGAAAATATTTTTTTGAAAAAGCGGCACCGTATGTCTTTAGAGCCTATCATGAAAAGAGTGCCTGTGCAGTGGGTATGATAGATATAGATGATTTTAAAGCCATCAATGACACCTACGGACATGATATCGGTGACAAAGTGATTCAAAAAGTGGCCAAGGTACTGCACAACGGATTGAAAGGTTCTGATATCGTTGCCCGATACGGGGGAGAAGAGTTTTGTGTACTTTTAAAAGATACCACTATGACAGATGCACAGAAAGTTTTTGAATCATTAAGAGAAAAGGTGAGTAGAGAAGTGGTGCGAAAAATTGCTTTTCCTGAGGGAATCGACATCTCTTTTTCTGTCTCTATCGGTGTATGCACAAAAGTTGACGGGACGCTGGATGCGATGTTGTCACAGGCAGACAGCAGGCTTTATGAAGCAAAGCGCAACGGTAAAAACAGAGTTGTCAGCTCCGCACTTTTTGAACTCGAAGAGGTAATTTAAAAACTAAAATTTTTTCAAGCTCCTTTATGCTAATATTTGACTTTTAAAGGAGTCTGTGTGAAATTTGTATCTATTATCATCGGTAGTAAAAGTGACTATGAGATTATGAGCGAGTGTGCTAAAACACTTGAAAAGTTTGGTGTTTTACATGAGATCGTGATCTCTTCTGCACATAGAAGTCCTGAGAGAACACATGACTATGTCAAAAGTTCAGAAGAAAAAGGTGCACGTGTGTTTATAGCAGCAGCGGGCATGGCAGCACATCTGGCCGGTGCGATAGCAGCACTGACGACCAAGCCGGTGATCGGTGTACCTATGAAAGGCGGGGCAATGGATGGCATGGATGCCATGCTTTCCACTGTGCAGATGCCGGCGGGTATGCCTGTAGCAACCGTAGCAATGGGGAAAGCCGGTGCGGTCAATGCTGCCTATCTTGCGATGCAGATTTTAGCACTGGAAGACAATGACTTGCGTGTCAAACTTCAGGAAGATCGTATCTTAAAAGCAAAAAAAGTAGAAACTGATTCTTTAGAAATTGAAATAAGACTCTAAATATGTCAGAAGAAGTAAGTGAGAGCGTAGAGCAAGAGGTAGAAGAGACTACAATTTTACCGACATACTCTCAAGGTACTGAAACGTTTATCAAACAAAGTCTCGAAGCAATTTTACAACTGCATGGAGAGATTTTGCAGGCAAAAGAAGAGAGTCTAAAATCCTTACAGGAAGAAAATGCTTTTTTAAAAGAGTCTCTTTATGCCGTGCAAAATGTATATGATGAAGATAAAACGACGATCAAACTGCTGCAAGATCAGTTAGCCAAGACACAGCAGGAGTTGGAATTTATGAAAAGAAAATATAAAATGATGTGGAATCAGGCAGTAGAAAACTATGGAAAGCAAAACTAAAAAAAGACAAAAACGGGTTGTGCTCTTTACCAGTCCCACTTGTAAATGGTGCAGCGTAGCTAAGCAGCACTTCAAAAAAAATGGGATAAGATTCACCCAAATTGACATTACCAAAGATGCAAAAGCAGCAAAAGACTGTGAAGCGCACGGATGCCGGGGTGTACCGGTAGTACTTGTCGGCTCAAGGTGGATCTGTGGTTTTGATCAAAAAAAGATAGATAAAGAGCTCGGTCTCTAACACTCTCAATAAAATAATTAGGATTACAATGACAAAACCATTAAATTTTTCACAAATGTTACTCAAGCTTCAGACTTATTGGTCGGATCTTGGATGTAATATATTGCAACCGTATGACATACCGGCAGGGGCAGGGACATTTCATAATGCTACCTTTTTAAAGACATTGGATCCTACGCCATGGGCAGCAGCTTATGTAGCACCTTCAAGACGGCCGACTGATGGGCGTTATGGTGAAAATCCCAATCGTCTGGGTGCGTATTATCAGTTTCAGGTGATTATCCAGCCCAGTCCTGAAAATATTCAAGAGCTCTATCTCAAAAGTCTGGAAGCATTGGGACTGGATCTGAAAAATCATGATATCCGTTTTGTAGAAGATAACTGGGAATCTCCAACACTGGGTGCCTGGGGACTGGGCTGGGAAGTATGGCTCGATGGTATGGAAGTGACGCAGTTTACCTATTTTCAACAAGTGGGCGGATTTGCCTGCGAACCGGTGGCTGTTGAAATCACCTATGGAACGGAACGATTGGCCATGTATCTGCAAAATGTTGACAGTGTATATGATATCATCTGGAATGAAAATGAACACGGTGTGACAAAGTATGGCGATATCCATCAACGTAGTGAATATGAGTTTTCCAAGTACAATTTTGAAGTGGCAGATACAAAGATGATGTTTGGGCATTTTGATGATTATGCCATAGAGTGCAAAAGAGCTTTGGATGAGAAGTTGCCACTGCCGGCATATGATTACTGTCTTTTGGCTTCACATACTTTTAATACGCTGGATGCCAGAAAAGCCATCTCTGTAACAGAACGCCAAAACTATATACTAAAGGTACGTGAATTGGCTAAAGGGTGTGCTGAGGTTTATAAAGAGCTGATTGATGAAACTAGAGCAGATACTCAAGACGCTTGATACGATAAGTCCCTTTGATTCCCAAGCCGAATGGGACAACAGCGGACTCTGTATCGGAGACAAAGAGATGGACGTTTGTGCCATTTATCTGAGCTTGGATGCTGATAAGGCTGTGATAGAGAGGATGGAAGAAAATGCACTGTTAATTGTGCATCATCCACCGATCTTTAAAGGTCTCAAGGCGCTGCCAAGTGATCGATATCCTTCAAATTTTCTCCTATCGGCAGTGAAAAAAAATATCGCTATTGTCTCCATGCATACCAATTATGATGTCTCACATTTAAACAGATATGTTTTGGAAACTGTGCTGGGTTATACACTGCTGGAGCAAGATGGCTATCTTTGTTATTTTGATGTTGAGGCTTCATTTGATGATTTTGCAAAAAGAGTGGCAGAGAAATTGGATATCTCTCATATGCCAGTTGTGCAATCGCATACTTATATCAAAAAAGCAGCATTGTGTACTGGTTCGGGGGCTGATTTGATACCAGAGGTAAAAGCGGATTGTTTTTTGACAGGAGATATAAAATACCACAGTGCAAAAGAGGCATATGAGAATGGACTCTCTCTGTTTGATGTAAAACATTATGAAAGTGAGCGATTTTTTGCTGCTTCTTTGCAAAAAGAGTTGCAAAATTATGGATTAAATGGTATAATCGCGAATTCTAAAAACCCATTTAGCACCATATCAAAAGGATAATTACCCATGAATAAGTACTTAAGTCAACTTGTTGAATTAGTCGAGATAGATAAAAAAATAGACTCTTTTGAGCCAGAAATTGAAAAGATCAGGGGAAACCTCGATGCACAGCTTGCAAAAGAGAGTGCTCTGGTAGCAAAAATTGAAGAGAATAAAGAACTTTTACAGAGTAATATCCTCACTAAAAATAAAAATGAATTGCATTTGGCAGAACTTGCAGAGAAGATCAAAGAATTAGGCAAAAAGTCTGCAGCTATTAAAACAGACAAAGAGATGAAAGCACTACAACTTGAAGAAGAAATTGCCAAAGAACAAATCGATTTTGCCAATGAAGAGATTGAGAGACTGGATAAAATCAAAGAGCTCAAAGAGATCGAAATGAAAGAGTTTCAGGAAGAGATTGATGGTATGCAGGAAGAAACTTCCCAAATCAAAGAAGAGACAGAAAAAGAGCTGGAAGCTTTGGAAAATGAGCGTATGAAAGTCTATGAGAACAAGCAAAAACTTCTCTCCCAAATGAATCAAAATATCATTGTATTTTATGAGAAAATTAGAAGATGGGCAAAAAATACAACTGTTGTGCCTGTGAAAAAACAGGCATGTTACGGTTGTTATATGAAGTTAAATGATCATACCTATGCTTCCGTTCTTCGTGGAGAAGAGATTACAACCTGCCCACACTGCGGTAGAATCCTCTATATAGAAAAATCAGAAGAAGTAGAGGAGAGTGCAAGCTAGTATCTTGACAGCTTTTTATCTACTTTTAGCTGCGATCCTCTATATCGCAGCTTTCCCGTTTTTACTACTTTTAACCTTTAAACAAAAATATAAGCATTCCATCCCAAAGCGTTTTTTTCTTTATAAAAATCCACCTTTTCAAGATTCGGGAATCTGGTTTCACGTCTGTTCATATGGCGAAGCCGTTTCATTAAAACCACTTCTGCAGAAGCTGGAGAAACGAGTCAATATCTCGGTGATAACCCAGACAGGTTTTCAGGCAGCACAAAGATACCGCGCAGATGTACGATATCTGCCTTATGAACTTTTTCTGCCTTTTTGGATAAAAAAGCAGAAAGTTTTGATAGTCAGTGAAGCGGAACTCTGGTATATGCTTTTTTGGTCAGCGAAAAAAAAAGGTGCAAAAACCATTTTGATCAATGCACGAATTTCAGACAATTCATACCGTAGTTATCAGCGCTTTCGCTGGTTTTATCAAAAGATATTTGCCCATATTGATACTGTTTTTGCTCAAAGTGAGAGAGATAAACAAAGGTTGTTGGAACTAGGTGCAAAAAAGGTAGAAGTGACAGGCAATATCAAAGCATATGCTAATGTGAAAACGACACGCACCTTTAAAAAGCCCCAGCAGGAAGTAGTGACACTTGCCAGTACACATGCAGGAGAAGAGGCACTTCTTTTAGAGAATATTGACTATCATGATAAGAAATTGATCGTTGTTCCCAGACATCCTGAGCGTTTTATGGAAGTAGGGGAGTTGTTATCAAATTTTGCTGCCAAAAAAGGGCTCTCATTTCATAAATTTTCCAAGAAAGAAGATTTTGATAGTGATATCATCTTGATAGATAAAATGGGTGAGCTTGTCAATATTTATGCAATTTCGGATATAGTTTATCTAGGTGGTTCTTTTGTGGAAGGTATCGGTGGACACAATCCGCTTGAACCTGCCTCATTTGGCTGTAAGATCATCTCGGGAATGCATATTTTTAATCAACTCTCTCTTTTTGATTTGGTAGAAAATATTAATGTGATCGAACCCTGGGAGATAGCTGTGACAGAAAAAGAGGCACAATCAACAAAGATACGGGCAAAAGTAGAGATAGAACCCATCATCAAGGCAATCAATGATGTGGTATGACGTTAAAAATTTTATAAAAGAGTTATCATGATAAAAGAAAAAGCATACAAATTACTTGCTATTCAAGAGGGTATCACCAACCGTTCAGCAAAGGATCTTATTGACAGAGGTGTCGTCTATAGCGGTGGCAGAAAAGTGGTGATGGCACGGGCGGAGATGAGTGCGAAAGCACGCTTTCGGGTAGAACAGATCAATAAAATTAAAGTGTTATTTGAAGATGACAAAATTATGGCAATTGACAAGCCATCGTTTATCACCAGTGAGCAAATTGCCAAAAAGCAGGGGTATCCTTTATTGCATCGGCTGGATAAAGAGACAAGCGGTGTGTTGCTCTTGGTAAAGGATGAAGAGTTTCGTGCAAAAGCGATCAATGCTTTTAAAAAGTTTGAAGTTGAAAAAGAGTATCTTGCCTGGATAGGCGGCCGGCTGGTCGAACCGCTGCAGATTGATCTGCCACTGCTTACCATCAAGAAAAACAACAAAGCCTACACTAAAGTCTCAGAAAAAGATGGGCGCCCGGCAGAAAGCCTGGTTGAACCGCTGATGATCGAGGGAAAATTTTCCAAAGTCAAAGTTCGTATCAAAACAGGACGTACACATCAGATACGTGTGCATCTCAAGCATGAAGGTTATCCTATCGTTGGTGATGCTGTCTATGG
>JANTGR010000114.1 GCA_024762875.1 Sulfurospirillum sp. | reverse complement strand
GATGAGTCAGACATACTCAAACATGACGGTCAGCATATCTTTTTTTATGACCGATCTAAAAATATCGTGCGTATTACAACATTTTTAGATCTAGCCACTGCACAGCCAACTGCTATCGAGCCTATTACCCTGCCTAAAAATACCTTTTTACAGGCGATGTATCTACACAAAGGCAAGCTCATTTTAGTGAGCAATGAGCAGCGCTATTACTATGCACAGAAACTTGGCATTGACATCGATGCAGCTGTCATGCCCTCTCCTGTAAAAGAGAGTGTCGAAACATTTAAAGTCTCAATCTACGATGTTGGCAATACTGATGATATCAGACTCCTCTCGGCTACCACCATAGACGGCAGTTTTAACAATAGCCGCATCATCGATGACGATCTCTATATCATCAGCCAATTTTCTCCTCAAGTGACAATCACCTATCCAAAAATCTACATTGATACCAAAAAATGCGAAAATTACAACATCTATAGACCATTGTTTGCTTATGAAGATGGGCGTTATATCCCTGAATGTGCAGGAGTATATCAAGATGCTGATGGCAGAAGTTACCGCTTTGATTATAGTAAACCAACCATCAAAGAGAGTTATCTGATCCCTATGATCAACAAAGATGAAAAGCCACTCATCCAACCAGAGCGTTTTTATGCGCCATGCAAGCTCAATCAGTTCCCTACTATCACCAGTATCGCAAAATTTGACATCAATGCAAGCCGTTTTGACCAAGCCGTCAGTATTGCCGGTTATACCAAAACACTCTATGCCTCTGCCAACAATCTCTATCTCACCTCTACACTCTATCCTTATCACTATAATTATCAAGAGGCCTATGAAAGAGAGATGATTTACAAATTTGGCATCGGGGGTACTTTTGACTACAAGGCCAGAGGATTTGTTGACGGTAACCTGCTCAATCAATACAGCCTGAGTGAGTACAACGATACCCTGCGCATTGCTACCACATCAGGCAGTGGATTTAGAGGTCAGACTGATAATGCAGTCTTTACCCTCAAACAAAAAAACAGCACGCTTGAGATAGCAGGATCACTGCGTGGTCTGGGACATGAAGGTGAGCATATCCAGGGTGTGCGTTTCCTGAAAAATCGTGCTTATCTTGTCACCTTCAGACAAACCGATCCTTTTTATACCCTGGATCTGAGTGATCCAGCCCACCCAAGATCAGTGGGAGAGTTGAAAGTCAATGGCTTTTCCTCTTATATCCATCCTGTCAGTGATGATCTGATCTTGACTTTGGGAAGAGACGGCGGCTTCAAGATAGACCTCTACGATGTCTCAAACTTTGCCAATCCAACCAAAGCAGATGAGAAAGTCTATGGCTCTTCTTTTTACGGATTTGATGCAGAGTACACTCCTCAGGCTTTTATCTATCGTGCAAGTGACAATCTTTTTGGTATCACCTATCATGATAGAACCAGCTCCTATATGGATATACTGCAGGTCAATCAGGCAAGTAAAAAATTAGACAGTATTGATACCATCACCCTCTCTCCTGGCAATTATGAAAATAGAGGGATTATCTTTAATCTCAATACAACGATATACGGGGCACTTTTTTCAGGTGACAATGTCAATTCAAAAGTGATAGGAGCAGTACAATGAAAACATTTATCATGATAACCATCATACTATTTTTAGCAGGATGCGGCAACAGCGGATCAAACGAAAGCAGCACAACCCCACCACAGCCAAACAACGCTACAGCAGACATCAAACCGCCTGCTTCGCCTGTTCTTGAGTAAAACAGATGTGGATTTTCCACATCTGCCCAGGAGGCTGAACGGCTCCTATGCGTTATACAGACTCTCTTTGCCAAACTTCTGTGCCAACAAAGCATAAAATATAGCACGGTATTTGCTTTTGTTGGAAGATCCCATCTCGTCACATACTTCTTTGATTGCCTTGGTTAAAACGGCATCATCATCCTGCAGTCCCAGCTTTTTTTGTAAAAAATTCTTTTTGACTGTCTCTAGTTCACTGCCTTGTGAACACGCAATAGTTTCTGCATCTTTGTTATAGATAGAAGGTCCCAGTCCTTTGGTCACTTTTGCCAAGAACTCAGCAGGTATGTCCAATCCCAAATCTGCAGCGGATTTTGTGTAAAGTGCTATTTTTTCATCTAATTTACTCATCTTTTTCCTTCCTTTATTAAATATATTCACTCTATTATACGCAATTTAGATTTATTAAAATTAAGAAAAATAAATTACTATTATGATAAGCTGTTAACAAAGGAGTATGCGATGAAAGAGACCATCAACCTCACACTCGATGCAGAAAATGCAGAAAACCTGCAGCTGTTTACAGAGATTTTAAAAAAAGATATCAATACGATATTTAATGAAGCACTTGCACAGTATTTTGAAAATGCACAAAAAAAACTACTTGAAAAAAATATAGCAGATGAAAATGCGATGACCAATCTTGACTATGATGAATTTTGGGATGGCGTAGAACTGTAGCCCTATCATGATACTTTATCATGATAGGTTTATGTTATCGTTTGGAGACCTCTTGACAGAGACTTACAAAATATTTGGCATTTTCTACCGGTACATCCGGCAAGATACCATGCCCCAGATTAAAAATATGACGCCCATCTTTCATCGTTTCGGCAATAGAAGTGACACACTCTTTTGTCGCTTCTTTGGAGTAGAGACGACAAGGTTCCATATTGCCCTGCAGCACATATCGATCACCCAAATGCTCTTTTGCCAAAGCCATCGGTGTTGACCAATCCACACCAAAAACATCAAAATCTCCATCAATCTCATCCAAATAAGCAGGAATTCCCTTAGGAAACATGATGATAGGAATATGCGGATACTTTGCCTTGATATGTGCTGCGATATCTTTCATATAATTCCATGAAAATTCAAAGTATTTTGATTTTTCAAGTGCTGCTGCCCATGAATCAAAAATTTGCACCACATCTACACCCGCTTCTATCTGTTTTTCGAGATAGAGTTTGACCACTTCTGTCACTTCCAAGAGTAATTTATGCATAAAATCAGGATTGGTATAAATCAGTTTTTTACAGATATTATAAGTCTTGCTCCCCTGCCCTTCTATCATGTAAGTAGCCAGTGTCCACGGACTGCCTGTAAATCCGATCAGAGCCTTGTCCTCTGCCAATCTCTCACGAATCAGTGCAATTGCTTCATAAACATATGTCAGTTTATTGGCTGCTTCTTCTCCTCCAATCAGTGCATCAAGTGCTGCTTCATCTCTAACTGGTGATTCAAAAACCGGTCCTTCTCCTGCCAAAAAGTCAAGCTTCATGCCCATTTCATTGGGAATAACCAAGATATCAGAAAAGAGTATCGCTGCATCCACACCCACTATATCTACAGGCTGCAGGGTCACTTCGCAGGCTTTTTCAGGGTCATGGCAAAGGTTTAAAAAATTTCCTGCCTGGGCACGAACTGCTTTATACTCTGGCAGATAACGCCCCGCCTGCCTCATCATCCATACTGGTGTATAAGGCGTCTCTTTTCCAAAACACGCATCAACAAATATCTTTCCCATTAATGTTCTCCTCCCTTGTGTAAATAATATAATGCAATAGCCAATGCCAAAATCGATCCGGCAAAATAGAGCATTTCCTGTGCGCCATGATACTCTGTATGCAATACTCTTTGGAAAAAGCTCACAACCAGTACCATGACAATCACTTTGGCCAATTTGTCTTTGAGCTGATCGAGTGAATGAATCTCCAGTACTTTTGAAGCACCGCTATTTTTAGCCTGATCAATATCGGAAATAAAAAGTTCATAAAGACCAAAAGAGAAAATCAACATCACAACTGCCATCAAATAGAGATCAACTGCTCCTATGATGCCACCAACCACTATCTCGTGAAAATCTGCTGGATGCGCATGAGAAAGATAGACATTGACTGTCTGTGCCGCCACACCATAGATATCTGTACTTGCCACGATAAAAAGTATGATCGCACCGACCATACTAAAGATCACTGCCAGCAGTATAAATAACCGCCCATTCCACAGTGTTCCTTCAAATATTCTTTCTATCAAGCCCATCTAGTACTCCTCCATCTCAATCCATTTTTGTGCGATACGCAGCGAATTGGTTGCAGCACCAACTCTCACTTGATCTGCCACATTCCAAAAATGCAGGATATTGTCACGATAGATATCTTTTCTGATCCGTCCTACATACGTCATATCAGTGTCAGTTGCTGTTTTTGGCATCGGATAGATGCTCTGTGCCAAATCATCTTCTACTACGAGGTTTTCAAAGTTTGAGAATGCTTCTCTCACCGCATCAACATCCACGACGACCCCTTCTTCAAAGGTCACACTGATAGATTCACTGTGACTTCTCAGCACCGGGACCCGTACGCAAGTCGCTGCTACTTCAATATCTTTGTGCAAAATCTTTCTGGTTTCATTGACCATTTTCATCTCTTCTTTGGTAAAGCCGTTTTCCATCGCTACATCTACTTGTGGAATGACATTGAGTGCAATTTGATGGGCAAAAGCATTGCATTCGCTTTCATCTAGTTTAAAAGCAAAAAAGTCCTGCATCTGTTTGACCAACTCTTCCATACCTGCTTTGCCGGCTCCGCTTGTCGCCTGATAGGTACTGACATCCACACGCTTGATCCCATACAGATCATCCACCGCTTTGAGTGCCTGCACCATCTGGATAGTTGAACAGTTTGGATTGGCTATGATTCCTTTTTCTCTCCAGTTTCGGATATCTTCAGGATTGACTTCAGGTACCACCAAAGGGATCTCGGGATCCATACGAAAATGTGACGTATTGTCGATGACGACAGCACCTGCTTCGACAGCAGATGCTGCAAACTCTGCAGAGATACTGCCTCCAGCAGAAAAAAAGGCGATATCGATCTCTTCTTTTTCAAAAATATCATGTGTCAGTTCCTGTACTGCTATTTCATTATTGCGATACTCAATCATCTTCCCTACTGATCTGGCACTTGCCAGCGGCACAAGTTTGGCTATAGGAAAGTCATGCTCTTTAAATAAACTGTAAAACTCTTCCCCCACTGCTCCGGTAGCACCAACAACAGCAACATTAAATTTTCTCATTTCATACCTCTATTTTATATTTTGTGATTTTTTTCTCTAAGTTTAAAAGCGTCATACCCAGTGCTTTGGCCGTAGCCTTCATATCACCGGCTTCTTCTTTAAGCATCTCTTCAATCAACTCTTTTTCAAGCTCTTTTATCCCTTTTTTACTCTTACGCGTCTCCAGAAACAGATCTTCAGCCGTAATCATATCATCTTCACATAAAATCGCTGCCCGCTCCACAACAGAGAGCAGTTCTCTGATGTTGCCCGGCCAATCATAATCCAACAGGGCATTTTTGGCTTCATCACTAAGCTCTTTTTTGCTGATGTTATTCTTTCTGCACAGGCCAAAAAGTGACTCTTGTGCGATATCTATGATCTCTTCTTTTCTCACTCGAAGCGGCGGAATCTTGACAGGAATTGTATTGAGACGATAGTACAAATCTTCTCTAAATTCTTTATCCTCTATCTGTTCCAGTATATTTGCATTGGTTGCTGAAACGATACGTACATCTATCTTGATCGGTTTTGTGCCACCAACGCGTACAATCTCCCGCTCTTGTAAAACACGCAGCAATTTTGCCTGCAGTGCTATCGGCATCTCACCAATCTCATCCAAAAAGAGTGTTCCTTTATTGGCTGTTTCAAAATGTCCTTTTTTCATCGCAGTGGCATCGGTAAATGCACCCTTTTCATAGCCAAATAGTTCACTCTCCAAGAGATTTTCCGGGATGGC
>JANTGR010000113.1 GCA_024762875.1 Sulfurospirillum sp. | reverse complement strand
GCGCCGATACGGTCTGAAAATATTTTGATCATTTCTACTGTATTTCTGGCATGTTTTGAGGTAGCGATGTCTTGAATCAGTGAGCCGTCAATCTTGATAATATCTGGTTCAAACTCTAAAATACGCATAAAGTTTGAGTATCCGCTACCAAAATCATCGATCGCAATTTTAATACCGTATTGTTTGGAAATATCTATGAAATTTTTGACAACAGCATAGTCTTCAGTATCTTTATCTTCCAAAAGTTCAAAGATCATTTTATCGCTCACATCAGCATTCTCTTTAATCATTTGCAGTAGATATGCCCCCATATAATTGTCTTCAATATCCAAAGAAGAGAGATTGATGGAAAATTCATTGCCTGTTTCTCTGATCTTTTGAAAAACCTTTTCTATCAGAATTTTTGTCACTTGTGGATAGAGTTTGCCTTTTTTGGCTGTTTCTAAAAAGAAGGGACCGGGATAAATTGTATCACCTTTTTCATCGATCATGCGAATGAGTGATTCATATCGGTAAATCTCTTTGGTTTTATTATTGAATATAGGTTGATAGTGTGGCGCAATCATATTATTTTTGAGTGCAATTTTGATACTGGTTAACATATTTAAATTTCTGCTGAGTTCACTTTTGAGTTCATCGATGACATCCTCAGCCAAAAGAAACTCTTTTTTATGCAAGAGTGCCGCATTTAGCACTTCATTGGCATCTTCATAGACTGTTTTTTTGCCTTTGGCATAACTCATCGTGACATTCACATCAAATTGATACTCATGGGTTTCTATTTTGGAATTTTTTACTTTTTCGACAAATGTATAACAGAATGTTTCAATAAATTCTCGTTTTAAAGAGAAAGCATTACAGAGTAAAATAGCATATTTTCCACTGGATATATGATAGATATCTTTGATGGATATATCTGAAAAAGCGTCTTTTAAAAAGTGGGTAAATTCCTGTTCCAGCAGTGAAACAATACTATTTCCGTAGAAGTTTTCATTGGTCTCAAAGTTATCAATTTTGATCAAAAATATTTCATTGTCGTTGACATTCTCACTTATATCTTTCAAGAGTGCCATTTTATTTGGCAGGTTTGTAATGGAATTAATAGTGGCCAGTGAATATTTTTTATTGAGTGTGGAAATTTGTGTATATGATCTGCAGCGGGCTTGGAGTTCTGATTTGTCAAAGGGTTTTGAAATAAAGTCGTTGACGCCTACTTCCAGTGCTTTAATCTTGTCTTCTTTGTTTTCCAAAGAAGTGATCATCAGTATGGGTGTTCGTTGTATACTCTCTATTTTGCGGATCTTGGCTGTTGCTTCAAATCCATCCATCAATGGCATCATAGCATCCATTAAGATGATATCGGGTTGATGCTCTTTTGCTTTTTGAATCGCTTCAATGCCATTTTGTGCTTCTATAAAACTGTAAGCATCTTTTTTGAGTGACAGTTTGATCGTAAGCCGGTTGACTGCGACATCATCTACGATTAAAATCTTTGCATTAGGCATAACTTTTTTGAACCTCGTGTAATGTTTCAATTTTTTCTTCAATCTGGCTGTAAAGAGAGAGATAATTTATACGTTGCTTCTCTTTTGCTGCTATCTCCAATTCTCTTGCCAATTCCTGAATATCGTCCAACATCAGATTTGCTGCACTCCCTTTGATTGCATGGGCCTCATTTTGTATCGCCTGCATATTTGTATTTTCAATAGCATCTTCGATATTTGCCAGTGAGACTTGTGCATTTTCTATAAAAAGTTCCACCAATACATATACATCTTCAATGTCAAATTCCAAACTCTCTGCCAGGGCTTTAATGTTGATCATACTGTCTCCTTTTCAGCTATAAATTGCTTAAATGTTTGTGCTAATTTCTCTTTATTGATTGGTTTGGTTAGATATTCATCCATACCGGCATCCAGGAATTTTTCCCGGTCACCTTTCAGTGCATTGGCTGTCAACGCAATAATGGGGGTATGGTGGTAGTTTTGTTCTTTTTCTATCTCTAAAATGCGTTTTGTTGCTTCTATTCCATTGAGATTTGGCATATTTTCATCCATTAAAATGAGGTCATATTGACCTTGCTCAAATGCCGAAATTGCTTCCAAACCATCATTGGCAATATCAAATTGCAATTTAAATTTCTTTAAGATTAAACTCATAAACATCTGATTGGCCTTATTGTCTTCAACCAGCAGGATTTTTTTATCTGCGATATGATCCAGCTCTGTCATAATGTTTTTTTCTACTTTTTTATAGGTACCCGGTTTCACTTCAATTTCAAAACTAAAGGTACTGCCTTTACCTTCACTGCTTTTTAGCTTCAATGTACCGCCCAGCATAGTAATAAGTCTGGATGATATAGAGAGTCCCAGGCCTGTACCGCCATATTTTCTGGTTGTTGAGCTTTCTGCTTGTGAAAAAGCTTTGAAAATATGCTTTTGTTTATCTTTTGGTACACCAATCCCTGTGTCTTTGACACTGACGCAGAGTTTGTTGTTTTTATATCCTATATGCAGTTGCACTTTTCCGTTTCGTGGTGTAAATTTGAGTGCATTGGATAAGAGATTTGCTATGACCTGTTTGATACGGAGTGGATCAGAATGTAAAGCTGAAGGCATATTGTCATCCATTATCAGTGTCAGGTTGACACTTTTTTCAGATGCTTTGGCCCGAAAAAGCTCCACGAGGGTTTTAAACTCTTCATCAACATTAAAATCCACTTTATCTATGCTGAGATTACCGCTTTCTATCTTGGAGAAATCCAAAATATCATTGATAATGCCTAAGAGCGTATTGCTGGAGCTTTGTACTGTAGCGATATATTTTAACTTCTCGGGATCAGACTCTTTTTCTTTTAAAAGATCGATAAAGCCCAAAATCGCATTGAGCGGTGTACGAATTTCATGAGACATATTGGCAAGAAATTCTGATTTTGATTTGCTGGCCTGTTTTGCACGTACTGCCATTTTACTTGCTTCTTTGCTGGCCTCTTCCAATTCCTGATTTGTCAGCAAGATCTGTTTTCTGATCGGGTTGCTGGTATAGATGAGTGAAAAGATGATAAAAAACAGCGCAAAAACCTGTGCATAGAAATAGAGATCTTTTTTATCTTGTATATTATCCTCAATCACAGATAACTGGTTACGGGAATTTTCCAATATCGCCTTGATGGTATTTAGGTGTTGATCCAGGAGCAGATTGATCTTTTTTGACTCGATTTCTACCTTCTTTTGTATAGTGAGAAAATCTTGCATGTCTTGATTTTTAAGTGTCATGTCTCTTTGGTGCATAAAGCTGTCAAGTTGTGTAAAACCATATCTAATATCAGAGCTGATACCACTGCCCAGTAAAATAACATTGCTTGATTGTTTCATTTCCGGTTCAAAGCGTTTTGATTCTTTTGTTAATCCCAAATCAATATTGCCGCCATATTTTAAAATGTTGGCATATTCATCTGCTTTGGAGATTTTTTCCAGTGTAGAATTTTTATAAGTTGTATATTTATTTTCATCTAGATAGGAAAGTGCTCTGGCAAAGTCATATTTTGCATCAAGTGTCACAGATTCGATTTTTTTGGTGATGTCAATCTGAAGTTGTGTATTTTTAGTCTGTTGCTCAAGATTGCCTATCAAACCATTAAATACATAATTTAATCCCCCTACAATGAAAATACCGGCTATCGATAAACGAAGCAGTGCCTGTAAATCCTTGTAAGTACGATTTGTGTTCTTGTTGAATTGCATTAAATTTCCTATATATTTTATTTTTACTAGAATTAATAAAATATTTTAATTTATTACTAAAATAATAATGACTAATTAAAAATATTATAACTATATATCGTCCTATTTGACATGAAGTTTAATATTTTTTTTCTTTTTTTTGATTTCTTTGTGATGGAAATGGAGAGTATAAAAGTCAGTCTCACAATAAGTATGCGGGGCGGCTTTTAGAGGATGTTCTTGCTAGCTTGATGTTTTAGGGAAAACTGGGGCTTGAGAGGTACCCCATGTGTTGTTAAGTTAATTGGATAAAACGCGGATACTTTTACCCAGGCCTTTTTCTATCTGTCCCACTTCTCCTACACCTTTTTGATAATAGCCAGGAGTGTCAGCACATTTTATTTCTATGACATCATGAAAAGTTTGATTGGCGAGAGAGAATGTATCAAGATGCTGTGTCAATTTGCAGGTTGAACTTCTCACTGTGACGATATCACCGATATTGGCTCCCATATGCAGACTGTATTGACCGTTTGCTTTGTTGTTTTTTTCAAATTTCACCAAAATTGTATCACCTGACTTTTGATAAATGGTTTTTTCATCCGGCGCATAATCATCTTTTGCTTCAACTTTGTCTCCTGTCACTGTATAGGTAGTGGTGTAGGTAGATTGCTTTGCATCTGTCACTTTGGTAAAAGTATTTGTTTTACTGCTTTGTGGTGCTATATATTCCCACAGGTTATAAGCTTTTTGTACAGTTTGTGTGGTGCCGCTGATCGTTTTGGCACTCTCCCCGCCAGCACCGCCACAGCCAATGAATACTAGTGCGGTGAAGCTTGTTAGTGTGATTTTTTTTATCATGATCATCCCTTGTATTATATCTATATACTATATCGCCATATTTCAATTTTATCCACTATTATAGAGACTTTTTTTATTTTTTGAATGGATTAAATTTACCAAAGAGAATAAAGGTAACAAAAGTTTACCCATTTTCCCTGAAAAAGAGTGAAATAATCACAAACAGCAACAGACTCACCGCTGGAGAAAAAATCCAATAAAAATGTTTTTCACCCTTAATCAAAAAGCGTATCAGCCCCCGCCATCCCATGATGACCAGGGCAATATGCAAAATCAAAAGCGGTTTATAGACCAGCATAATTTTTGTAGCATAGGTAAAAATAAGCAGTAGGCACAGCAGTGACAAACTGATGAGCATCTTTTGCATGTTATGGTCTTTTTGATAAACCTGGTATATCAGTGTTGCTATCGCGATCAGCCCCAGTGCCAGCAGTAGATAAATCATCGATTGTACTCCTGCCAGTCGTCTATTTTTTTACTTGATGTATCTTTGTGTATTGCAAGTGTTTGAAGCAGGGTGAACTCTTTGTTTAGAGAATGATCACGTATAATGGCTTCTTGGGATTTGAAATGCCGCAGGAAAAGTGAAAAAAGTTTATGGTAACCCTCACTGACGATAAGTGGACAGGATTTTCTTTCCCAGGTTTTGATCATAGGATAAATATCCCGATCAGGGGGATAAAGTGTGCACTGTTTTTTCAGCAGTGCAAAAGGTGCATAAGTCACGCTGTCATGACAACTCTTTCTAGTATCTAAGAGATAATTTTTGATTAAATCTACATAGCGGCTGAGTAATACAGCCTTTAAAACAGCAGTGTTGTCATGATAGAGTCCCTGTTTGAAGGTAAGCGTTTTCTCACTGTGATGCAATACACCTTCTCTATCATGATAGTCAAGTGTCAGTGTCAGTGGCTTTTGGCTTTTTAATTTTTGCAGTTTGAGTAGTATGACACCACCCCGGCTTCCTTTCTCATCCGTAGGAGAAGGAAAGAGGGTATTGACATACATACAGGTACCGCTTGTTTTGTTGGCATCAGGTGAACCATAGACTGCTGCTATGCTGTATGAAGGTGCATGCAGTGTGAGTTTGAGATTAAAAACCAGTGGTGTGACCATATAGTCAAACTCTTCATCCATCCTTTTTTGAAATGCTGCAGCCGAATGTACGGCAAAATAATTGGCTCCAGTGGTCTTAGTGACCGTTTCAACAAGATCGTTATTAAAGTCTACGCCTATGCCGATAAAAGTGGTATAAATATGTGCTGAACTGGCCTTTTGTACGATATCAAACAGTCCATTTTTATTTAATTCTCCACGATTTGGCATTGCATCTGTCAGGAAAATGATACGGTTCTCATACT
>JANTGR010000112.1 GCA_024762875.1 Sulfurospirillum sp. | reverse complement strand
GCTTTGGATGAAGATATCGCTAAAGCTTGTGAAGATGAGTTTGAGTATTTGGTTTCGTCATTTGAAAAGGTGCTACTCTTAGGGATGAAAGAGGGAGCCATACGACAAACTGATGCAAAAGAATTGGCAGCGTTTTTTATCGCTTCTTCGTGGGGGATACTTTCCAGAACACCTAAATCTTCGACTAAAGAGCAGTTTTTAAGAGATATGGAGTATATCATGATAGCACTGCGTGCATGAAATAAGGAAAATTGAAGTTTCTTTTACCTATACTAGACCGACCAATCTACTAGGAGAATTAAAATGTTTATTTATCAGCCCGAAGTAACAAAAGAAAACGAGAAAATAATAGCACAGACTAAAGAAGAGTTTGGTGTCATGCCGCCGCACTGGGAACTTTTAGCCACGATCAATCCAAAGTGCTTTGAAATGTTTATCCAAGAGATACGCTATCTGATCAATCATCCACATATACATCCAGACTTTTTTGCCTTTCTCCGCCTTTTTGTGGCACATAAAGAGCATTTTTCTTACTGTAAATCTTTTAATACCAAATTGCTTCTGGCACGTGGGTATGATAAAAAAGCATTGCAAGCGTACAAAGAAGCGTGTGTATTGTTGCCTTTGGATGAGAGACATCAGCTATTAGTGCAAAAAGTGATGAAAGCACTGTATCAGCCAGATGATTTTTCTAAAGAAGATATAGAAGCGCTAAAAGCTATTTCCTGGACAGATGGGGATATCTATGATGCTATTGACCATGGGGCATTTTTGTTTAAATTTTCACGTATTTTGAAGGCGTATCTATCATGACAATTTTATTTTATGGTCTCCTTGATGGTGAGCCTTGCTCCCCATCAATTCCTATCACTAAAGCACAATACTTACGTATCGTAAAGAATCTATCATGATAGTTCCTTTTACAGATACGGTAGGTATCGAAAATGGTGTATTGGAAAATGATACAAAAGTACAAAACCATCTAGGCTCTATCCATGCTGGAGCACAGTTTACTTTTGCAGAATCAGCTTCTGGAGCGTATCTCTCTTCTTTGTTCCCAGATATGCAAGATAACATCATACCGCTGCTTCGTGAGTCTACGATCAAGTATAAAAAGCAGGCATTGACAAAGTTGAGCAGTGAAGTATCCGTGGAAGATGAGGATTTGGAAAAGTTTATAAAGCGCTTTGAAACCAAAGGGCGTGCTAGTATCACAGCGTATGTGGTATTAAAAGATGAAGAGGGTGATGTAACTTGTGAGGGGAGTTTTAAATGGTTTGTGCAGAGAAAGGACTAGCCCAAAGGCTAGTCTTATTTTTTAAATGTGTCATACACTCTTTGTAAGTCTTCATAAGGGATCTCGCTATTTTCAGTGATAAAAGTAATCGCTTCATAAGGATCCTCATCGGTGATCACCAATGCTTCTTCCAAAAGCTCTGCAATTGTGTCATCATCAATGTCATTTAAATCAATTTCGCTTAATGTTCCAAGCAACTCTAACTCTTCAACTGTCATGGTTTCTCCAATATATGGTAAAGTGGTTATATCGTTGTCATTATCGACAAAAATCTTTTTTACTTTAGCAAATCGACTAAAGAAAACCGAATTTTACAGAATTTAGCTTAATATATACTGTTTTATACATCTAATCATTTATTTTAAAATAAGAATAATTATAATGGCAGATTGTATTGATGGGAAGTATGTTATTATCTTCAAGTAATATAAATAAAAGGAATAAAAATGAAAAAAATTTCAGTTTTGGCAATGGTTTCTATTTTGGCTGCAACATCAGCAGTAGCAGCAGGCAATTCAAACACAGGTTGTGGGCTTGGAAGTATGATTATACCTGTACAGGATACTGTGGCAACACAAGTTTTGGCAGCAACAACAAATGGTACCTCTGGTAACCAGACTTTTGGTATCACCAGTGGTTCACTTAATTGTACGAAGCCAATGAAAATTGTGATGAATGATCAAGCACAAAAATTTGTAGCTGATAACATGGATAGTATCGCTGTTGAAGTGGCAGCAGGCCAGGGTGAAAATCTGGATACACTTCTTTCACTGATGAATGTAGAGGATAAAGCACTGGCAGCAGCAGCTTTAAAAGAAAATTTTGCAAGTATCTACACCAGTACAAATGTGACTTCAGCAGAAGTTATAGATAACATTACTACTGTATTGTAGTTAGCAAGATGCAAAGAGGGCTCATCTTTTTCACTCTCTTTGCACTCTTTTTCCCCCTTACGCTGCTCTCATACGACAGCAGCGCACTCTCACAGGAGAGATACTGGCAGCAGCTTTTACATTTTCGTGATGGAAAGAGTGAGATAGATTCTCCTGATTTTTTTCTTTCACCAAAGGGTAAAACGGATGCCAAGGCAGAACTTGATGCGACCATCGCTGCACTTTATCATGACAAGGCGGTTTTTTGCCGTTTTCCTGCGCGTATCAAATGGCTGTATGAAAAGCTGCCTGCGCTTTCACAAGAAGTACCTTATCAGGATTGTCAGACTTTAGAGGATTTGATCGCTTCTTATCGTGTTTCACAGGCGGTTTTGGTATTTCCCACTGCGCATATCAATTCACCAGCATCGATGTTTGGGCATACTTTTTTACGACTGGATAATCAAAAAGGTCTGGCTTTGACGGCCAATGCAGTCAACTATGCAGCAAAAACAGCTGAAACCAATGGATTGGTTTTTGCGTATAAAGGATTGTTTGGCGGGTATGAGGGGCGTTATTCGGTGCTGCCTTATTATAAGAAGATTAAAGAGTACAACAACCTCGAACGCCGTGATATCTGGGAGTATAGTCTCAATCTCAAACCAGAAGAACTACAGAGGCTGTTAAGGCATCTGTATGAACTCAGGGATGTGTATGCTGATTATTATTTTTTTACAGAAAACTGCTCTTACAATCTTTTGTGGCTGCTCGAAATCGCCCGTCCAGGAGTGAGACTGGTAGAACAGTTTCATCTCAAAGCGATTCCTATCGATACTATTAGAGCAGTGAAAAAGGCGGGGTTGATCACAGATACGCACTTTCGCCCTTCCAAGACAAGAGAGATCAAAGCACTCATGCAGGAAGAAAAAAAAGCAGAGGGTGAGATCAAAAAAGCATATAAATCAGAATTGGAAATAGAACTTTTACAGTTAAAAAGAACAGAAAAAAAGATCGCCAAAAAGCCTTATGTTGAAGCGTTGATGCAATTGCTTCAAAAAAGAAGCAAACAGCTCACCCTGCCAAAACGCAAGATCAAACAGCCAGCCAATCCGCTGGATGGCCATAAAAGTGCCAGAATGTCACTGGGGGTGGGATCACATCAGAAGTTGTTGCTGACAGCCAAGAGTGCTTTTCATGATATCTATGATATAGAAAAGGGATTTATTTCCGGTGCCTATATCGATTTTTTGCATTTGCAACTCTCCAAAGAAAAAGAGGGGGCAGTGCAGTTGGAAAAACTGGACTTGCTTGATCTACACTCATATTCCCCCAGAAACAGTATATTTCACCCCTTATCATGGGCTGTTCGTGTAGGAGCTGAGAGATTGAGAGGGCAGACTTATGCAGGAGTACATGCTGAGGCAGGGGTGAGTTATGCGCTGGCAGACAAGGTGTTGAGCTTTATCATGATAGCACCGTCACTCTATTATCATGATAGCCCCATAGCAGCACTTGGTCCCAAGGTAGGTATCCTGGTAAATTTTTCTGATTTTAAATGTGGCGCAATAGCCAAAGAGGATTTTTTGTCTGATGGAGAAAAAAATCGGCATGCTGAAGTTTTTGCGACACTCTCTCTAGGTCATAACTTTGCACTCAATATAAAGAGAGATATGGATAAAATAGGTGAAAAAAAGAGTGAAACCGGTATGGATCTATCACTCTTTTACTATTTTTAGAGGATTATCATGATAGTGAGTATTGAAAGTTCTTGTGACGACAGTTCTATTGCGGTCACTGAGATAGCGAGCAAAAAAGTACTGTTTCATAAAAAGATATCACAAGAGTTGGATCATGCAGTTTACGGGGGTGTTGTACCCGAGCTTGCTGCACGTTTGCATGCCAAGGCATTGCCGGATATTTTGGAGCAGACTAAAGCGTACTTTCCTTTTTTAAAAGCGATTGCAGTGACGAATGAACCCGGCCTTGCCGTGACGCTGGTAGAAGGGGTCATAATGGCACAGGCACTCAGTATTTCGCTGGGTCTGCCGATCATCACGGTCAATCATCTATATGGGCATATTTATTCACTTTTTATCGAAAAAGAGACTTTTTTCCCACAGACTATTTTACTGGTCTCCGGCGGGCATACGATGGTGGTGGATGCCAAAGGCTTTGATGATTTTTCGGTCATGGCTTCTACGATGGATGACAGTTTTGGAGAGAGTTTTGACAAAGTGGCAAAGATGCTGGGTCTGGAGTATCCGGGCGGGCCTGTGGTCGAAAAAATGGCAGCAAAAGGTGATGAAAACCGATTTGATTTTACGGTACCGTTATATCATTCACAAAAGATCGCTTTTTCTTATTCTGGCTTGAAAAATCAAGTACGTTTACAGATAGAAGAGCTGGGCGAAGCGAGGGATGACCAGGATACGGCAGATATCTGCGCATCTTTTCAAAGAGTAGCAACAGCACATTTGCTGCATAAACTAAAGAAGATCTTCAAAACACGGACGATAAAAGATTTTGCTATTGTAGGCGGGGCGAGTGCCAATCTTTACCTGAGAGAGAAGATTGAAAATCTCTGCGGAGAGTTTGGGGCAAACTTACATCTGGCACCCATGGAGTACTGTTCGGACAATGCTGTCATGATAGGGCGATATGCGATCGATGCCTATCATGATAAGCAGTTTACAGCATGTCTGGATATCCGTTCAAACCCTAAAGTGTTTAAAAAAACTATCCTTTGATATACGAACAACAGTAGTCGGTCAGTTCTGCCACTTTAACTTGAAAATTTGTATTGGCAGGTACTTCAAAACTTTCTCCTGCTTTGATACCTTTCCAGATTTCGCTGTCAGGGAGTTTGACGATGAGGTCACCGCTGAGTATCTCCATGATCTCTTTGTCTGCCGTAGCAAATTCATATGCTCCAGGCAGCATGACACCCAGGCTTTTGATCTCTCCATTTGGGAAGGTAATGGTTCGGCTGGTTACTTTACCGTCAAAATAGCTGTTAACTGCTTTTTTAATAGTGATATTTTCAAAGTGTTCCATATTGATCCTTATTTGATATTTCTATAGATATTGCGCACCAATAATATCAAAAGAGAGAGCGCGAAAAGCTTAAAGTCAAGCTCAGAGGCAAAATGGGCATTTTCAAAGAGCTTACTTTTTGTGATGGCTTCACCCTCTGACTGCATCTGTAAAATCTGCGGTATATAGTACTGCGTATAAAGAAGCCCTGTCAAAACAACCATAACAGCTGACATCAAACCTACTGTATCACGCTCAAAACTTTTAAAACGGTATCCTTCATAGAGTATAACTGCAATGATTGTCACATTGACGAGATAGGAAAGTTTCACAAAATTGACAGTCATAATCAAACCTTCCTGGAAACGGGTCAAAAGCTCACTTCCCAGTGCCGCTTCACTGTGAAAGACGGTCGGAGCAACAACGATACCGGCATAGAGTGCGGCACCCAGCATGATGCCAAGCAGGACGATATAAGCAGTAGTGATAGGTTTTGGTATAGAAATCATGATTTTTCCTTTATTTTATATATTTTTATAAATTATAGTGTAATTAAGATAATATTTATCTTATTTAGTTTATACTACCATTTCATATAAAAAATAATAAGGAAAACAAATATGGCAACAGTAACATTCAAAAATGACACAACATGTAATCTGGCAGGAACAGAAGTAAACGTAGGTGATACAGCACCAGTAGTCACAGTCGTAAACTGTAACCCGATGCTTCAAGATGAGCAAATCGGTGGAAGTGATAAAGTACAAATGGTAGTAGTCGTACCTTCACTCGATACACCAGTATGTGATGCAGAGACAAGAAAGTTTAATACAGAAGCAGCATCTATCGATGGTGTAGAAGTTT
>JANTGR010000111.1 GCA_024762875.1 Sulfurospirillum sp. | reverse complement strand
ACTTTCGGTTGGAACAGTAGGTGAGCTTTTTATGAGCCTCTTTGCAAAAATAAAAAATAGTGCATCATTAAAGTCTGCATCAACTGAAAATATACACGAAACTGCCACACAACTCAAATAACTGTTAAAAATTTTTAATGAAATCTTTAACAAAAAAACTAGAAAATAATAATTATAATTTTTAAAAAATATTTAAATATATTTATAAAATATTAAGTTAAATTCAATATACTTCATTTTGATAACTTTCCATTGTTATCTACACTAAAGGTATATTATTATGAAAACTTTCTCTAAAATCATCAATAAATTATATATTGCTGTTTTGATGGTCGCTGTTATCACTCTATTGGTTGTCAATATGATTGCAGATACAGTTGCATCTCTCTTTAAAAAGAAAAATGAGAATCCGCATACAGAAGGTGAACACTCCACACTCAGCGAAGAATCCTCCAACTATATCACACATTAAAGGGTACCTCTAAATTCTATCCCCATATTTTTAAGCATTATTTGAGTAAAATGATATAAAAAATATGGATTGAAACAATGCCAAAAACCTGCGAAAAAGTTTATATCACTACACCTATTTATTATGTCAATGACGTTCCCCATATAGGGCATGCCTACACCACCATCATCGCGGATACACTTGCACGCTATTCCAGACTCAAAGGTCATGATACCTTTTTTCTGACAGGAACAGATGAACATGGTCAGAAGATCGAAGAAGCAGCTAAAAAAAGAGGTAAGTCCACCCAGGCCTATGCTGATGAGATCAGTGGAAAATTTCATACACTGTGGGATAATTTTGATATTTCTTATGACAAATTTATCCGTACAACAGATGAAGAACATAAAAAAGGTGTTCAAAAAGCCTTTGAAGTTATGTATCAAAAAGGTGATATCTATAAAGATGCTTATGAGGGATTTTACTGTGTTTCCTGCGAAACTTTTTTCACACAGACCCAGCTTTTGGAAGATGAGTGCTGTCCAGACTGCGGCAGACAGACTTCTTTGGTCAAAGAAGAGAGTTATTTCTTTCGACTCTCCAACTATGAAGATAAACTCCTTGACTGGTATGCAAACAATGAAAACTGCGTCCTCCCAAAAGGGAAGAAAAATGAAGTGATTAACTTCGTCAAACAGGGATTGCATGATCTCTCTATCACCCGTACCAGTTTTGACTGGGGTGTGAAACTTCCCAAAAGTCTCAATGACCCCAAACATGTGATGTATGTCTGGCTTGATGCTCTGATGAACTATATCACTGCCCTTGGCTACGGCAATGATGCAAAAAATATGGCATATTGGAACAATTGTACCCATTTGGTAGGTAAAGATATCCTCCGTTTTCATGCCATTTACTGGCCGGCATTTTTGATGAGTCTGGATTTACCGATGCCAAAACATATTGCTGCACACGGCTGGTGGACACGCAACGGTGAAAAGATGAGTAAATCAAAAGGGAATGTTGTCAATCCCAAAGAAGTAGCAGATGCTTATGGACTGGAAAACTTCAGATATTTTATGCTGAGAGAAGTCCCTTTTGGTCAAGATGGCGACTTTTCCCAAAAAGCACTTATCGACCGCATCAACTCTGACCTGGGCAATGACCTGGGCAATCTTATGAACCGTATCATTGGAATGAGCAGCAAATACAGTAATCTCGTCATTGATTCGACCCATGTTCCAACCTATCATGATAAAGAGCTCAAAGAGGCAGAACAGATACTTGAAAATATCGAAAGCTACATTTATGAGATGCAGCCAAACCGTTATCTTGAAACGCTGTGGAAAGTCCTCACTATTGCCAATCAATCCATCGCAACACATGAACCATGGGTGAAGATGAAAGAAGGGAAGACAGAAGAAGCAATGGCACTTGTCGCACTGGTTGCCAACCTTCTGGCAAAAGTCACCATTTTACTGAGTCCTGTGATGCCAAAGACCTGTGACAAAATAGCAGCTGCCATGCACTTCAAGATAGATACGCCACATTATCAGAAACTCTATCATGATAAAGTGCTTTTGGAGACATTTACCATTGAAAAGCTGCCGGCACTCTTTCCACGTATCGAAGAAGAAGTCATCCCCGCCAAAGAGCCGGTTGAACCAGCACCCAAAAAAGAAGAGAAGAAAAAAGTATCGACAGACGGCATCATCACGATCGACCAGTTTTTTGAAACAAAACTCAAAATTGGTACAATCCTCTCTGCCCAGGAAGTGAAAAAAAGCGATCGGCTTTTACAATTAACAGTGGATTTGGCAGAAGAGGAACCGCGTCAGATTATCGCAGGCATCAAAGAGTATTATGCCCCTGCAGATTTGATAGGCACACAAGTATGTGTGGTTTCAAATCTCAAACCGGCAAAGATCATGGGTCTGCTCAGTCAGGGTATGCTCTTGGCTGCAAAAGACAAAGACGGTCTCTCACTAATGCGTCCTGAAGCACCTAAAAGGAGTGGGACTCCTGTCGGATGACCTTTGAAAATTTAGCCAAAATAGTAGATGCAAAGTTACTGAATCAGGCAGCTGTCAAAGCATATGAAAAGATAGAAACCAAAGCCTACCTTATCAAGCGGGGTGATCTTTTCATAGGCAGCCAGGAAGATGCAATCAACCAAGCCATTGAAAATGGTGCCTATGGCATCTTGTGTGATAATCCCCATATACGTATCAGTGATGATGAAATCGCCTGGCTTTATGTCAGCCAATGTGATTCTGCATTGATCAAATTACTGCGTTTTTCCCTGCTGCAGTCCACTTCCGGCTTTGTACTCTTTACCCCTGTACAATATGCTATCTTAAAACAGCTGGCAGTGCAGAAAAATGTTATATTTTTAGAAAAAGAGATGGCCAAAAACTTCAAAAAGATTCAATCTGCAGACAATGAAAGCTGCTTTATCGCCTCAGATCAAACATTGTTGCAAGAGATTGCGCCAGATTATACCGACTTTTCTCATCATGCTGTAAAATCAAAGCTAAGATGGACCCATCAATCATTGTTTCTGAGTTCTTTTATCTATCAGGATACGCATTATGAAGATATCAAATTGCCTGCACTGTTTCTTGCAGATTTAAACATTGTTTTACATTTTTTGGAACAACAGAACATTGCATTTAATCTTGAAAAACTGCATTTTTTAGAGTTTTTCCACCCTCTGTTTATCAGTAACCGACTGGCCATCCGCCCTTTTGGACAATCAGAACATGCCTTTATTGTCAATCATGATCACACTATGATCCCAGAGTCTGTTGCATACATCCAAAACCATGCCAAATGGTCAAAGATCTTGCTTTTTCTGCCTGTCGGCACACAATTGTTGCAAGAAACCAATACACAAACGACCTATTATCATGATCTCTCAGAGATAAAAAGCATCGAAGTGAATAAATTTAATTTTATTTTAATTCTAGCTAATTATAATGATTTACATACAATTTTAGAACAAAACAATCAAGAGAAAAATATTTCTCTCTTTCAGGAGTAACAACACTTACATGCAATCAGATTCTAGTGCGCGAGATAGCATCTCGCAGCGATTTTTCATCAATTATTGGGATATCCTTGGTGGTATCATATTTTTAGGTTTAACCCTGTTATTTCACTTCAATCACAATGTAGAACTCTCTACCATCACTTCTGCCATTGCTATCATCTTTTTTTCAATCACGGTCTCAGAAGTAGCAGAAATTTTAGCAGAAAGGCTCAGTGAACCCTATGGCTCTTATGTATTGACCTTTACTGCCGTTGCAGTTGAGATCATCCTGCTCTTTAATATCATGCTCCAAAGCCACGACTCTCCTGCTGCCATTGAGACGGTCAAAGGAGGTATTATTTCCGCTGTTATTGTGGATATGAATGTTCTTCTGGGACTGGCTGTATTCATTGGTGGACTCTCTTTTACAGAGCAGCAGCACAATGAAGATACCTCCAGCTCTTATACCACTATCCTTTATGTCTCTTCACTGGCACTGTTGGTACCTAGTATCCTGGGGCAGAGCGGACATAATGCAGAAGTTGTTGAAGAAGCAAGTTATCTCATCGGGGCTTTACTTTTTACCTTTTATCTGATCATTTTAATTTTTCAGACTAAAACACATACACACTTTTTTAAATCAACAGCCAGAAGCAGAATCTTTCGCTATAAACAACATCATGATACAGAAGCAAAAGAGAAAATAGAACATCATTATCTTTTTGACAATATCTCTTCACTGTTAAATTTTATAGTTATTTTTGTGTTAATTGCTTTAATTGGTGTTTTGGCAGAAATTTTTGCACATGATGGACTGATGGTATTTACCAAGTTTGGCATATCAGCTGGTTTAGCCGGTCTGAGTATCGCTATCATTTCAGTTGCTCCAGAAATTTTCACAGCGGTCAAAGCAGCTAAAAATGACCAAATTCAGCGTGTTGTCAATATCGCAATGGGCGCATCCACCGTCTCTATCCTCCTGACAGTACCTTCTCTTTTGATTTTGGGATATTTTTCCGGTTCATTATTGACCCTCAATTTCAACCCTTTAGAGATCGGTGCACTTATTTTTACTATATTGTTGGCTTGGAAAACAACTGACGATGGTGAAACAAACTACTTTGAAGGTATCTCACACTTGATGCTTTTTATGGCTTATGCCATCATCGCTGGATTATATTAGGAACTGTCATGATAAAAAGACGAGCATTTTTAAAAGCAACAGCCCTGACAGGTGCCGGTGTAGCATTGACTGGGTGCAGTCATGAAAAAAATCCCCTTCAAAATATCAATATCAATAAAAATAAAAAAATAAAAATTCGACTTGCTACTTCCTGGCCGGCAAATTTTCCTATCATGGGCACAGGCATAGAACGCTTTGCCAAACGTCTGGAAATCATCAGTCAACACTCTTTGCGTGTCAAAGTCTATCCTAAAAATGTCCTGGTTCCGGCACTGGGAGTTTTTGATGCAGCTAGTGCCGGTGCCATTGATGCCTATCACTCTGCTTCTTACTTCTACAAAGGTAAAAATGAAGCCTTTAATCTTTTTACCGGCTTTCCTTTTGGCATGACGGCTACTGAGATGAATGCCTGGATAGACTACGGCGGGGGAATGCAGCTGTGGAGAGAACTCTATGCCAAATACAACCTTGTTCCTTTTAAAGGAGGCAACACAGATGTTCAGATGGGCGGATGGTTCAAAAAAGAGATCAACACGCTTGCAGATTTAAAAGGTTTGAAGATGCGTATACCAGGTCTTGGAGGAGAAGTCTTTGCTAAATTGGGTGTCAAACCTACCCTGCTTCCTGCCGGTGAAATCTATGTTGCCCTCGAGCGTAATGTGCTTGATGCAACAGAGTGGCTTGGCCCCTCGCTTGATACCATCATGGGATTTCAAAAAGTTGCCAAATACTACTACACAGGCTGGCATGAGCCTGGTTCCATGCTCTCGTTGGTATTTAATCAAAAAAAATACCATTCATTGAGTGATGAACACAAAATGATGATAGAGATGGCATCCAATGAACTCAATGCTACCATGAACAGTGAGTTTCAGGCAGAAAATACCAAAGCACTAAAGGCAGTAGAAGAGGCAGGTGCCGTGATCAAAACTTTTCCAAAAGAGATTTTAATGGAAGCTAAAAAGTCCATGCTGGAAGTCGTCGCTGAAAAATCAGCCAAAAGTGCAGACTTTAAAAAAGTCTGGACAAGTGCTTACACTTTTTTAGAAGAAAATAAAAAGTGGACAGATATCGGAATTAAAGCCTATCTCAATTCAAGAGACTGACTTCAGTGTTGATAGGGGATATGATCCTCTATTCCCGCTTTTTTAAAACCTTTTAACCGCAAACGACAACTGTCACACACGCCACAAGCTGCATCTTCACTTTGATAACATGACCAAGTATCTGCTAAGGGAACATCGAGTTTTACACTCTCAGCTACAATCTCCTCTTTTTTAAGATGCACCAAAGGCGTATGCAGTGAAATGTGGGTTTCTGGTTTTGTTCCTTCATTGATAGCATCCTGCATTTTTTGAATAAAAGTATCAGTACAATCAGGGTACCCGCTGCTATCTTCTTCTACGACACCAATATAAAT
>JANTGR010000110.1 GCA_024762875.1 Sulfurospirillum sp. | reverse complement strand
CATCATGATCGACGGGAAAGTCGTCGCAGAAGAGGGGAAAATCCTCGTACCGCCCCATCGACGGGAGATCGGCATGGTCTTTCAGGATCTCGCCCTCTGGCCGCACATGAATGTCGGAGAAAATATCGCCTTTGGACTCAAAATCCGTAAAGTCCCCCGAAAAGAGAGGCGGAAAAAAGTGGAGGAGATGCTCCAGGTCGTCGGTCTCGAAGGGTATGAAAAACGCCGTATCGACCAGCTCTCCGGCGGGCAGCAGCAGCGTGTCGCCCTCGCCAGAGCACTCGCCCTCTCACCCAAACTCCTGCTGATGGACGAACCCCTCTCCAGCCTCGACCCGGAGCTAAACAGCAGGTTGAGACAAGAGATCGTTCGGTTGCATGCACTGTTCGGTTTTACACTGGTCTATGTGACGCATAGCAAAGAGGAGGCAGAGGAGATAGGGGAACGGCGCATCGTCTTGTAAAAAGGAGCAAACCATGTTTTGCTCCTCTTGTGTTATGGATTCATTGCAGAATAGGTTGAAAAGAGTATGATTCCGGTACCCAGAACCAGTATTGTGACAATACCCCATCTGTTTTGTTTTATCACTGGAATCTGATCTTCTGTTTGCTCTTTTTCAAAGAGTCCGGTATAACTGCAATAGATCAGAGGCAGTGCGACGATAGCACCTGTCATTTCAACTGCCAGTAGTGTAGCGGACATCTCTGTGGGTGATTTTGGAAAAATCTCATAAAGATCTATAGCATAAACAGTAAAGTAGGACATACCTGCAACAAAGGCTAGCAGATAAGCCCAGCGATGCATTTTGAGTGTATAGATGGCCAATATGAATGATCCGAGTCCCAAAATGGTTAAGAATATATTGAAACTCAACAGTATGGACGGGTCGATACGGGAGAAATCACGATTCTCAATCGGTCCTCCCGGGATCAGTGAACTCAGGAGTAACGCTGAAATAACCAATAATACCGGTACGATGTAATGTGCATCTTTTCTCATGACAATTCCTTTTTATAGTTATCTTTGGACTTTAAAGCCACGCGGCATGCAAGCACACCTATACCCAATGCCAGGGGTACGGAGACAATTTTCTCTATCCAGTTTTGGGCAAAGAGATTGGCAAAGGCACTCAAAAAAAAGAGTGCCGAAACGATCCAGACGCCCACACGTACCCATAATCTATGGTTACCAATGGCACTTTGCCATACAATAATCATAGAGGCAATGACGATACCAAGCGATATTGTTTCGAGTCGTATCATCATAGATTTTTGCGTGATTTTGCCACCCCATACGTTTTCAAATCCAATACCTCCAAGCAGTACAACGATATGGTATAGCGCCAATATGGCAAGCCCTGACAATAGAAGTCGATATTGTAGTTTTTGCATGGTCTATTCTCCGGACAAAACATCTGTTCGTTTGATCAAAGCTTGCAACATCTCAAAAACCACCTGTTCAATTCCCACTTTATAGGCATTGATCACAACAAAATAGGCAAATCCGGTATCGGAATTGATAAAGCTCAATGCCAGCCAGCGATTATCGCTGCCACTATGCTGCAGACCGTATGTACCTTCGGTAAACCACCCCATAGCATATCCCAGATCCTCATCTGCATCCACAACTTTTGTATGTAGTTTCCTGAAGTTTTGAAGTGCCATAAGGGTGGTATTGCCATGCATTGCCCGAAGATGAGCCGAGAGATATATTCCCATATCGTCAAGCGTCATAAATGTTCGACTTCCTGCAGGTGCAACGATGGCAGCATTATCGACATCATCAATACCCGGATCTACAGAAACCCATTGGCCATTGTGATATTTATGCCCCCAGACACTGTTTCGCTGACCTGAAACAGCTACGCGTGAATGGTGCATGCCTAAGGGTTCAAAAAGCCTGGTACGTATCAACTCTTCAAAAGATTTTGAAGTTAACTTTTCCAATATGGCGGCAACTACCACATAATTGATATTGCTGTAAAGAAATTTACCCCGCTGTTGATCACTTGCATGTTTCAGAACTTCTTCAGTCAAAGCGTACCGCTGTTCGCTCAGCGGTGTGTCGCTCTGTACAAACGGAGCCCATACTTCATCATCATCTTGCGGTAATCCTGCACTATGCGACAATAGCTCTGAAACAGTGATACTTCGATATCGTTCTTGCATTCCGTCAAATTCAGGGAATATTTCCGCGAGTGTTGTATCCCAGTTCAATATACCCGAGTCTATTATCGCCGCAGTGAGTGTTGCGGTCATGGATTTTGTTATTGAGCCTATTCCCCAGTATTCTTGCTCTGAAACCGGCACGCTATCTTCCATACGACGTAAACCTTTGCCCGACTTTTCAACCGTCTGATCATCTTTTACTGTAATAACTGCTATCGCCGGCAGGGCATATTTCTCTTTATAAAAAGAGACTACATCACCGATAGTACCGTCACCTGCTACACCTGTGGGCGGCTGGGATTTGTCAGTGCTGCTCTCTGAACCACAGCCTGTCATTACGAGTACGCTAACACAGAGTATTTGTACCATTTTTTTGAAATTTTGCATCTTATTTCCTTTATTATAAATTATTTGATCATTAACACATAATCAATACCAATAGTAATTGACTGTTATCTGGAAAGAATCACTGTTGATCTTTGCATCATCGTCTATGCGTGTTGCCAGATAAGTTCCTTCCAAATTGACATGAGGATAGATTTCGTATCCCATTCCCAGCAATAGCGCTTTCCCTTTGTCAGATTTTGAATCACTCTCTGAGAGCTTTGAAAACTGTCCCATGCCCGCAGCGGCGATGAGATAAGTCGTACTCTGAGGTGTAAGATAGTAGTTCATGCCGATTCCAGTGAGACAATTTCCGTAAGTATCCTCTTTTGGATCATTGTCATACCCAAATACAAAAGAGGAGTTGCGCATCACATAGAGTGACAACTGCTCAGTAAAACCATATCCGATTTTAAATGAGGTGGCTAAACCGATTTCAAACTCTTTCCCGGTGTCCCAGCCATCATACGCCTTTTTAAAATTTGAATGTGTTCCGGCGACGCCAGCCCCCACACTAATCATAAATCCCTCTCTTTTACTGTCAAATGCAGATAAAGAAGTAACAGCAAGAGTTGTCAAAAATAAAACTGTTCCTATGTGAACTTTCATGGTAGATCCTTTATTTAAATGTTTTTTCATACATAACAAATTATAATGCATAAAAAGTTTTTTCGCTTTTCCATTCTTGCTCTTTTATGCCTGATCACCTATTTTAAGGAGGGCAATATGACATCTTCCCAAAATATTTCTATAGAAAAGACAATAAAATATATTGAATCTAATCTCAATGAAACGATGAATATTGAAAAATTAGCCAAAGTAGCCGGTTATAGTCCATACCATTTTTCCCGTATCTTTAAACAGGCAACCGGAGAAAATATTGCAACGATGATAAAACGTCTCAGACTTGCCCAGAGTGTGAAGCAGCTTTTGAATCTCAAGATGCCTGTTACAGATGTGGGACTCGAGACCGGATATGAGACACCGAGTAGTTTCAATAAGGTTTTTAAACAGACTTTTGGGTGCTCTCCGTCAGAATATCGCAGAATGCGGAAAGAAAACCTGCAGAAAGCACGAGAGAAGCTTGAGGGAATCCCTGAGATAATCACTATGGAAGAGAAGCAGATACTCTGTGTCCGGGAGCATGGAGAATATGGAGAAGCAGCCTATAAAGCATGGGAAAAAATGCTCACGTACATGTACGACAATCATCATGCGTTTCTCCTGAGTGATGAAGCGGAAAGATTTGGCATATGTTACGATCTTCCTGATATCACACAAATGCATCTTATGCGATATGAAGCATGTGTCATCGTGCATCAAACTCCGGAAAAACTGCCGGAAGGATTTTATATGAGAAATATCCCCGAAGGGAGATATGCAAAATATCGATACCAGGGTAGTTATGACAATCTTTACGAAGTGTCACCCCGCTTTTACGGATGGGTACAAGAAAGAGATGAGACACTTACCCATTTTCCCCTGCTTGAAAAATACTGTGATGATATCAATTTGGTGATACAGCAACAAGTAACAAATCCTGTCACAGAGCTTCACCTGCAGTTGCAATAGTGATTGTCTCACTCTCGAGTATATCCGGGAAGCTTACTAAGCCAGATGACAATGTTCTGTAAAGTATACCTCTCCTGTACCAGATCCAGATGCCCCACCCCTGGGATGACTATCACTTTGACCCGTGGTGCAAACTTTTCAAAGATAGGAATAAACTTTTTCGCATAAAAAGCTTCATCTTCCGAACCGACTAGCAAAAGAGCCGGTTCGCAAATCTGTTGCAACGCTTTGCGATAATCCCCGGGCGATATACTTTTCATAAGCCTGTAGCTGTATGAGAGTGTTTCGTTTCCGGTTCTTCGATTCAAAGGGAGATTGAACGTAATAGCCGTAACACTGTTAAAGATTGTGATGCACAATCTGTTCAGCAGGGATAGTAGAATAATTTTTGTGTATTTCGGATAAGCCCATCCACCTGATTTCGGTCGCATCGTGGGTGCATTGTATTGAAGGAAAGGTGCTAAAAAAAGGTATCCATCGGGACGGATACTTGTCGGGGAACCGGCAAAACGTATTGCAAGTCCACCTCCTGAAGAGTGTCCGCCAAGAATGATTGTAGCTTCGGGGTTGTCATGGCGAATTTTAGCGATGAGGTCTGCTATATCATCTTCAAGCTGTCCAATGTAGTCAATATCACCACGTCGTTTCGGATGGTCACCATGTCCTCGAAGGCCCGGCGTGTAAACACTTGCCATACCGGAAGCAGCGATACCTGCAGCGAGATCTGAAAGATAGAGACTATGTGTTCCCGAACCATGCAGCAGTATCAATATTGCCGACGCATTTGCAGGGTAATAGCGGTATGGAAGCGCAGTACCATCTCTGGCTGTGAATGTAGTTGGTGCAGTCGCATTTGGAAAATTTTCAGGTATGGAATCGAAATTGAGCATGATACTATTCGCTAACTGTTCGTAAATTATTGTTCGTTTTATATAGGGATGTTGCAAGTGCTGCGGCGATAATCACGACATCCTGCAGGAAATGAATACTCCATGCCCAGAAAAAGCCATGTGTTTCTACAACGGACTTGGCCAGGAGATATCCCAGTAAAGCAGCCATAAAAACGCCTGTTATACCACTGGGCAAACCTTTATAGTGTGGTATGCCAAATAAAATAGCCGATAAAAGATAGATATGTGTATTATCTATTTTCCCGTATAAAGGGATAATAACGCCCGCTCTGTATATCACTTCTTCCGCAAATGAATTTGTCAGGGAGAAGAAAACGACCCATTTAATGTATGGAAAGACTATAGTGATATCCATTTTGGATAGTTTAAACTGTAGATAAATCACGATGGATGTCACAAGTGTAATCACAAAGGTCAGACTCATCCCCAAACTTAACCAGTTTTCGCCTTCCGGAATACCAAGCAAATCAACCCTCTGCGCCGGAGCTGAAATATCGCCTATCTGTATGAAATGCTCAAAGTTTGCTTGATCCATCATATATAATAATAGCAAGACACATAGTGAGAATATCAGTAAGGAAATTTGATAGACTGTTTGAAAGTTAATGTAGTCTGTTTTATAGTTAATAAATTTGCTGTGTTTCGCGATGTTGGCTAGCAGAAAAATCGTTGCAGTGGCGAATAATACAAAAACTATAGTTACAATAATCATAATATCCTCTTCAAGTATCAAATTGCACAAATCCAAGTATAGCTGTTCAATAAATTTTTTGCTTTTCCATTTTTGCTGATTTACCTATTTCTGGCAGGAGGTGCACCGTATGGAATATAACTGGTGGCAAATGATAAAGAATGTAAAATGGTTACATAAATGGAATACAGGAGTGTTATAATCGTTTTTATTGCATGTTTATATAGTAAAAATTCCAGAATAAATTGTGCATAAAAGTAACATAATGTTTTGGGTATGTAACTATATGTATCATATTAATCTGTTTTCTCTGTGTTGTTATAAATATCCATTTTATTCGCCTGCTTTTTATGTACAATGACATTTCATAAAAACCGA
>JANTGR010000109.1 GCA_024762875.1 Sulfurospirillum sp. | reverse complement strand
GGTAAAGATGAAAATTTTCTAGCCTGTAAAATTGATCGTTGTTTTGCTGTAGATAAAAAACTGAAAAATGTGCTGGATACAATAGATGGATTATAAAATATTGATTGAGTGTTCTGAACAAACATACTTGTGAACGACTCTACAGCCGTTTTACGGCGCAGCCTTAGTGAATAAGTATGTTTGCTCAGAACACTCAATTATAATAGATAAAAAGAAGGAAATATAGATGGATGGAAAAAATAGAGCAGATATCAAATCAGGACTGACTGTCAAAATCGTACTCTAACAAGACCAAAGAACAGGCATACTGACCGAAGGAGTCGTACGTGATATCCTTACCAAATCCTCTACACACCCTCATGGAATCAAAGTAAGACTTATGAGTGGTGAAGTAGGGCGGGTAAAAGAGATCCTTTAAGTCTCATCATTTGGACAGCGTGACTCTTTGATCAATTCCATAGCGCCTTCAAGATCGAGTTGTTGCAGTTGCATGTACCTGCTGATTCCAATCTCTTCTTCTTGAACTCTCATTGTTTGCAGTAAAAACTTACCTTCAAATAATTGAAAAAGTCCAAAATCCAAATCAATATTTTTCACATCATGGGCCATCCCATCTGATGTAAGGCGGTAGAGAGTGTTGGTATCTAATATCGTGATAAGATAGAGTGCATTATTGACCACTTCCATCTCTCGAATACGCACACGATTGTCAGAAAAGCCATAGAACATGCTTGCTTCCAGGGGTGATGTACTCATATCGATATGATAGATGAGTGCACTGTTTTCTAAAGCAAAGTAGAGTTTATCATCCAGTGCACGCAGTTTTCTGACTTTATCACTAAAAGGGAGTGTAAGCACAGCTTTAGTGCCAGCAGCCGTGCCGTCACTCTCCCACAATACAGGAGCAGCTGCTATACGTGTACGCAATGAAACGGATCCTGTCGCAACAAAATAGAGCTTATCATGATAGCTTGCAAAGCTGCGTATCTCACTGGCATTGATATCTTTGATCTTCTGTGTGCCCTCAGCCGTACCATCACTACGCCATAGTGTATGTCCGTATGCTGAAAAATAGAGTCTGTCTGCGACCACCGTGAGATTTCTGACTTCATCATTGGTGCCTGTTTCATTGATATCTTTGAGTATCTTGGTGCCAGCAGCCGTGCCATTACTCTCCCAAAGTGTTGCGCCATGGCTGCCATCATCTAAACTCATATAGCGCTTATGTCCCATTTTGACAGGAGGTGCATACATGATGCTATCTCCATCAGGATTGATGTTTTTTACTATTTTTGTCCCAGCTGTGGTACCATCACTTATCCACGGCTCTGTGCCGTTTGCTTCATCACAAAGCATCGTAATCGTCCATTTTGGAACAGTTTTTATATGAATCTTTACCGGTACGCTGCCAATGTTCTCCCCATTGACAACAGCTGTAGCAGTGAGGGCATAATTGATTCCACCTTTTCCTATTAAAGTATGTAGCAGGGCTACTTTGCCGATATAGCTATTGGCTGCGATATTTTCTAAAGTGACATTAAAATCTGCACTTCCTTCTCCAACTAATCTTATCACCACACTGGATAAAGGTGCTGTGACACCGTCTAAATGGATGCTTCGTGTCAATAATGTCCCAACAGCACTATCTTCAAGGATATCCGCATCCACACCTTGCATCGAAACTTCAACGCTGATATCTTCTGTAAGGGGTTCTTTACTGCCACAGCCGGAAACCATAAACATCAAGAGCAGTGCCATCACTGGCATAATCGTTTTTATCATCAGATCCTCCTTTATTTGATCTATTATCATGATAGCACTATTTGGAATACAGCATTCTTAATAAGACAAAAATAGTTTACTTTTATAACTGCGCTTTTTCAGCCATTTGCAAGTGAATTTCTAGGATAATCTCTGTATGAATAAAATCCCATGTGACCACTGCCATCTTGAATTTGACAAATCCGTTCTATTTTCTGAAATGATTGGCGGTGAAGAGAAGTTTTTTTGTTGTAAAGGATGTCAAGGGGTCTATCATCTTTTGCGTTCTGAGGGTTTAGATGACTTTTACAGTAAAAAGGGCGATACGAAGCTTCATCCGGCCGCTTTGGCTTCAGAGGATCTGAGCAAATATGATTTGGACGGTTTTACGAAAAAGTATATCAAAGAAAAAGATGGTTTGTATGAGATATCTCTGATCATTGAAGGGATTCACTGCTCTGCCTGCGTGTGGCTCAATGAAAAAGTCCTGCATAAAACAGAGGGAATCATCGAAGCAGAAATCAACTACACCAATCACAAAGCCAAGATCATTTGGGATCCGCAAGAGCTGAAACTCTCAGATATCATCCTCAAGATCCAATCCATCGGCTACAATGCCTACCCCTATGATGCCTCCTTGCAGGAACAAAAAGCCAATGCTGCCAGAAAAGATTATTATATGCGGCTGTTAGTAGGTATTTTTGCAACGATGAATATCATGTGGCTGGCTATCGCACAGTATAGTGGGTATTTTACCGGTATGCGCAGTGATATCAAGTCCATTATGCAGTTTGCTGAGTTTATTTTGGCTACCCCAACGCTTTTTTATACGGGCTGGATCTATTTCAGGGGTGCCTATTATGGGCTCAAAAATCATTTTGTCAATATGGATCTTTTGGTGGCTTCAGGTGCTTCACTTGCCTATATTTATTCGATTTATGCGATGATTACCAGGACAGGTGAGACATATTTTGACTCTGTTGTGATGATTATAACCTTTGTTTTTGTGGGCAAATACCTGGAGGTGTTATCCAGAAAAAAAGCGGTTGATACACTGGATACGATCACATCGTCGCTCCCGACAGAAGTGACACGTATCAACGCAGATGAAAAAACGATTGTGGGTGTAGAAGAAGTCAATGTCGGAGATATTCTCGAAGTCAAACCGGGTGATAAAATTGTGATTGATGGTGTCTTACGCAGCGGAGAAGGTGCCTTTGATGAATCTAGTTTGAGTGGTGAATCCCGTCCTATCTTTAAAAAAGCGGGTGACACGCTTACCAGTGGTACGATTGCACTGGATTCTGTGGTGCGCTATGAAGTGCGTAAAGTGTATGGTGATTCTACACTGGCGACCATTGTCTCATTGTTGGAGAGCTCACTGACAAAAAAACCGAGGATTGAAAAGCTGGCAAATGAAATTTCGGGTTATTTTTCATTGACTATCTTGCTGCTGGCTCTATTGACATTTCTTGCGTGGTATATCATGGGTGGATCTTTTGAACGGGCTTTGATCGTGGGTATTTCAGTGATTGTGATCGCCTGTCCCTGTGCGCTTGGACTTGCAACACCGATGGCAACACTGATTGGACTCTCTGTGGGAGCCAAGAAGGGAGTATTGTTTAAAGAAGCAGGTTTTTTAGAAACGATGGCAAAAGCAGATGTGCTCCTTCTGGACAAAACAGGTACAATCACTTCTGGACGTCCTGAAGTGGTCTATCATGATAAACAAAAGTCCTATGATATCAATCTGCTCTATTCGCTTGTAGAAAGTTCTACCCATCCCATATCAAAAGGGATAGCACACTATTTAAAGCTCCATCATGATAACCTGCAGCTACTGGATATGCAAGAGGTAAAACATATCCAGGCAAAAGGACTCAAAGGAAGTTACGCCGGACATAGTGTGATGGGTGGAAACCTCTCACTCTTTGAGGATATGAAGCTGGAACTTCCGGCGATGGAGAGTTCGCTGTTTCTTTTTGCCATCGATGGAGAGGTGGTGGATATCTTTGCTTTGGATGATCGTGTAAAAGAGGGCGCCAAACAAGTCATATCACAGATCAAAGAGCGTGGGACAGAGGTGGTGATGCTGACAGGAGACAATGAAAAAGTTGCTTCCAAAATTGCAAAAGAAGTAGGGATAGAAAGCTTTAATCATTCTCTTTTTCCACAAGACAAAGCAGCTGTAGTTGATGCTTATCATGACAGAGGGAAAATAGTCATTATGGTTGGTGACGGGATCAATGATGCTTTGGCACTCTCTAAAAGTGATATTGCTATTGTGATGGGATCAGGCGCGGATATTTCGATCGAGGTAAGTGATGTGGTATTGCTGGATGACAGTATGGCTTCACTCTCACTTGCCCAGAAATTAAGTCAAAAAACTTATACCAATATCAAGCAGAATTTAAGCATATCACTCTTATACAATCTTATCACAATACCACTGGCTATCAGCGGGTATGTGATACCTTTGGTGGCAGCACTTTCGATGTCACTGAGTTCCCTTTTGGTGATTGCCAACGCTGTGAGAATAAAAAAAGGATTTTAATGGACAGTCATATTATTGCGGTCATGATCGGAGTTTCAACTTTTCTGGGTGCTTTGGGTTTAGGGGCGCTTTTATGGGGTTTGAAAACGGGTCAATTTGATGATGAAAAGAAGTTTTTGGGTGCAACGAAGTTTGATGATGAAGAGGCACTCAGAGATGCAGCTTCCATGCAGGAGAAAAAAGAAGCAGCCAAAAAAAGAGAAAAAACCTATGCTCCGCCAGACTGATAATTAGCTTTGTTTTAGCTTAAAATTAAAAGATTAAAAGAAAAGGATTAGCAATTTTAATCAATAATAACTATAATTATCAAGTAAAAATAAAATGACTCTTGTAGGGACGCATATGAGAGTGCTTTTGACAGTTGAAGGTTATGATAATTGATTAAAAATCGCGGTTCTTTTCTCACATTTATTTCACTCTTATTTGGTTTTCAGCAAGCCCATGCAACAGAATTTCCTGTGTGTAAAGAGTACTATTTTATCGAAGAGGGCAAAACGGCTTCCAAACAATCTTTTCTTGAAAAAATCCTCCATGAAAACCCTAACAATGTAGAATGCATGCTCAAACTTGCTTCCGTCTATTTTCGTAACAATAAAGTTGCCAATGGTTTTGATCTGGTACGTCGTGCCTATGCACTGGATCCTTCCTATGTAGAAAAAAGAAATATCTCCAAAGTGCTGGATTTGGCACTGAGGCTGAGTCGTCTAAAAGAGTTGGCAGATAAAAACAAAGATAAAGATCTCTGGAATGAACTGGGCAATACCTATTTTGATATGGGTATCTTTAAAGAAGCGCTGGAAGCCTTTAACGAAAGTCTGCAACTTGATCCTTCCCAAACAAAAATCAAAATTCTATCAGCACTCTGTTATGGGAATTTAAATGAGATGAAAAAGTCAGCAGCGCTGTTAAAAGAGATAGTACTTGAAAAACCCTACGATTTTTATGGCAATTACTATTATGGCAAAGTGCTGAAAAATGAACTGGATAAGCCAGAAGAGGGATTAAAGTACATTAAAATGGCAGAGTATATCTTTTATCATGAAAATCCTCAATTTGAGAATGAAGATGAAAAAGCCTTTTTGGAAAATGATTTAAAAGATGAGCTTAGATAACCATAGTGCCATTTTTCTTGACCGCGACGGCATCATCAATGTCGATCACGGTTATGTTTATAAAATCAATGAATTTGAATTTAATGACGGCATCTTTGATTTGCTGCGAAATATACAAAAAAAAGGTTATTTACTGATTATTGTGACCAATCAGTCAGGGATTGGTAGAGGATACTACAGTGAAGAAGCGTATCAGGAACTCACACAATTCATCATTGAAACATGTCTGAAAAGAGATATCGTGATACATGCTGTCTATCACTGTCCTCATACACCTGAGAACGGATGTCATTGTCGCAAGCCAAAACCGGGTATGTTCAAAGAGGCACAAAAAGAGTTTCATATCGATATGCACAGATCCTGGATGATAGGAGATAAAGATTCTGATATGCTGGCAGCTAAAAATGCCGGTATTCACAAGAGGATTTTAGTCTCCGCCCAAAAGAGTCCCCATGCCAATTTCTGTGTTTCTGATATCAAGGATATTGAAGAGATTATAAAATAAGAGAGGGATGGGGTGCAGATAAACCGCATCCCCCCCCATTGCAGGTAGTTTTATCTGCTAAATTGTGTATATTCTTTTGTCGTAGTAGCTGTTTGTCCGTCATTGTCAGTAACAGTCAGTTTTGTAACGATTCTTCCAACAGAACCACAGATATGTACTGTGTGATTAACGGTATTGTCTGCAGAACAGTCTCGATAAGGTGTCACCCCGTCTTCATAAAAGCTTTGAATATCCCAGTCACATCTTAC
>JANTGR010000108.1 GCA_024762875.1 Sulfurospirillum sp. | reverse complement strand
AATCATGTTTGATCTACTGCTGCACCCTCTCCTTGCCTCTTTATTACTCTCGGTTGCTATAGGCATCATCGGGACAATGATGCTCGTCAACCATTCACACTATATCGCTGCATCCATCGCTCATGGTAGTTATGGTGGCATTGGTATCGCTATCTATTTTGGTCTCTCGATGCTGCTTTGTACTACTGTATTTTCACTGTTTCTGGCACTCCTGCTTGCCTATATCACGTACAACCATAAAGAACGCAGCGATACACTCATCGGTGTTATCTGGGCCGTCGGTATGTCTGTGGGTATTATCATGATAGATTTGACACCGGGTTATCATGCCGACTTGATGAGCTTTTTATTTGGTGATATCCTGATGGTGCCACAGAGTGATTTGATTTTTATGAGTGTTGTGGATATCGGACTGCTTATCATGATAGGGCTGTTATATCATCGATTTTTGGCGATATTTTATGATAGAGAGTTTGCCGAACTGATCGGACTGCGTGTTAAAACGATTCACACACTGCTGCTGATCGCTATGGCACTTACTGTTGTGATGAGTATACGCTCGGTAGGGCTTATACTGGTGATTGCGCTTTTTAGCATACCGCCATTTATCGCTGAGAAATTTACACACAAGCTCTATCAGACGATGGTTCTAGCTTCCATCCTTGCTTTTATCTTCTGTATAGGGGGACTCTATCTCTCCTATACTTTTGACATCTCGGCTTCACCTGCTATTATCATGATAGCGGCTGTGGCATTTTTTGGAGTATTTATCAGTAAAAAAGGAGTTTGATATGAGAGGTTTGATGATTGCATTGTTGGTTGCTGTGGGATTTTTTGCTGCTGCTTTGTCTATTTTCACTGCACAACATGCCCTTCTTTTGGCAGTCGTTGCTTTTTTAGTGACTATCTGGACCAATGGCGCACTGCCGCTGGGTGTGGTATCGCTTTTGCCTCTCCTGCTTTTTCCTTCACTGGGTATTTTGGATGTCAATGCAGTGGCTTCCAACTACTCTAAAACGATTATCTTTTTATTTATCGGTGGGTTTATGATGGCCATTGCCGTTGAAAAGACAGGTTTGCATCACTACTTTTCAGCCAAACTGCTCTCCTTATTTCCCAATACCGCAACTGGTATCATCTATGCACTGGCTATTACATCTGCATTTCTCAGTGCCCTGCTTTCCAACACTACTATCACCTTGATGTTGATGCCCATAGGACTTTTTTTAAGTGAAAATATCCGCTTGAAAGTGCGGTTTTTACTCTCGATCGCCTATGGTGCCAGTATCGGTGGGATCATCACACCAATCGGTACTGCACCCAATATGCTACTACTAGGATTTTTAGATGAACACCAACTCACAGCTCCCTCTTTTGGAGAGTGGATGGTGATGGTTTCGCCGGTAGCTTTTTTGATGCTGCTTTTTGTCCCTTTTTGGCTCTCAAGGTCAGTCAAAGATGAGTGTGTCAAAGAGATCATCACCAAGGTTCCTTTACTCGATGCTACACAAAAAAGACTCATTTGGATACTGGGTGCTTTGGCACTGCTGCTGCTGGTCAATACTCCGATCAAGCCGTATTATTTGGGGCTGGGGTTGAATGAAAAGTTGATTTTATTGGGATTTGGTCTGTTGATGTTTATGCCGCGTATCGGTTTTTTGGAGTGGGAAGATACCAGAGATTTGCCTTATGAGATCATCTTTTTGTTTGGCGCCGGTTTTTCTATCGCCACGGCTTTTACACAAACAGGGCTTGCCGCAGATATCGCCCATAAGATAAGCTTTATCTCTACGATGCCACTCTTTTGGATGCTTGTTTTAGTCGCTCTTTTTGTCTCTTTTTCTACCGAAGTCACAAGCAATACAGCGCTTACCTCTATCGCACTGCCTATCTTTTATGAGTTTGCCAAAGATATGGGAGATGATGGCATCATCATGATGATGGTTGCCACCATCGCTGCCTCTTACGCCTTTATGCTTCCTATCGCTACACCGCCAAATGCTATCGTGATGAGTTCGCGCGTTATCAAAGTTGGGGAGATGGCACGGGTTGGTGTCATCGCAAACTTTGCCGGTGTACTGATCGTCGCTGTAGTGGCTTATATCTTTTGGAGATAAACACTACACGCACAAAAATACGGGCATAAAAAAAGGCAAGCCACTTTAAAAGTGACCTGCCTTGTAAAGCTTATGCTAAATTCTGATTAGAATGTGTAAGTAGCGTAAACTTGAATCTCATTCACAGCATCAGAACCATCATAGTCTGAGTTGATATAAGCAGCTGTAAGATTTAAGTTACCAAGATCTTTACCAGCAGTTACAGTGATTTCACTCATGTCAGGGTTACCGTTTGCAGCACTGTGATCAGCATTGGTATAGAAAACACCAAGATCAACAATATCAGCAGCACTATAAGTAGCTGTTACATTGAAAGAGTCTGTATCACCTTGAGATACTAGACCATAGTTCCACCATGCTTCAGTATAAAGTTTTGACTGTGCACCACCAAGGTTGGTTGCAGTTGTAAATTTGTCATCTGTACTAGAGTATGCAGCTGAAAGACCAAGACCTTCATAGTTATAACCGATTTTTACAGCAAAACCTGAACCAGTGTCAGCATTAGCATCAAAATCATTGTAAACATATTGACCGCCAAGACCGAAACCAGCATACTCACCATCAGCTTGTAACCATGCAACTTTTGCAACAGATGGAGCGATATAGTACCATGCCTGCGCTGTTACCATTGGGATCAATTTTGTCACCGCACCAAATGCATAAGCACCTTCGTCAGTTAAAAATCTGTCAAATCCATTGTCATTAAATCCAGCATCTGCTTGAGTCACTGCAGGTAATGCAGATGGAGTAGCTGACATACCGATTAAGTTTGTTCTACCAACCCATGCACCAACCAATGTTGTATCCACGATATCGTTGTTTACCGCAACTGCAGCATCATACGTATTTGGTGCAATGCCCCATTGCTCAGAAAACACCATTGGTGTATCAAGTGCTTGGCGACCAAGAACCATAGTAGTATTTGAGATACCATCTAATGGATGAAAAGCAAGATTTAATGTGTCAATCCAAATAGCATCATCTAGCGTATGGTTAGCCCAAGTATTTGCTACTAATGTATGCTCCAGTCCCATTGTAGAAATACCAGTGATACCATAGTTCAAAGTTGTACATGTTGCACAGCCACCTACTGATGCAGCACCATGTAATTCTAGTGCTACGTTTCCAGTAGATTGACCTTTATCAAAAAAGTCACCATTATTAGCATCTAATGTATCATAGAACAATTTAGCTGATCCACCTACATTTTTAGATGTGATATCAGCAACAGCTGCGGTACTTAACATAGCAATAGCTACTAAACTTAAACTCAATTTATTCATTCTTCAATTCTCCTCTTTTTGAATGTAGAGTGAATTATGACATAATAAAGCTGAAACTTTTTTTATTTTGCAAAAATTTTTTATATTATTTGTTTAAGGATAAGTGAAATATATTATTTTTTTTCTCATAAGTATATAAAATTTTATAGTGATGGATATCCATAATTGCCTTGACTATGTAGAGTCCCAGACCAAATCCATGCTCTTTTTTCTCTCCCTGTGAGAAAGGTTCGATATAGTATTCAAGTGGATATGCCAGTGCTTTCCCCTGCGATATTATTTCTATTTCTTGTGTATTTGCTTTAATTTCAACTTGATGGTTCGGTGAAAACTTGATTCCATTGTCTAGTAAATTTTTCAGTGCAATGGTAAAGAGAGAGATATCTGCCTGCAGCGTAAAATCCTCAAACGTTTCTATTATATTGTCATTTTGATCCAGCAGCAGAGATTTGGCTTTGTTGACTATCGTACTAAAATGGACTGTTTCGATATGGTGTTTGATATTGTTGGATGTGATCTTCTCTACCTGTGCCAGTTCGGTGATGATTTCATTCATCCGGTCAAAAGCACGAATGAGGATTTTCCTCTCTTCATCTTCTTCCAAAGTCTCTACAACGATGCGTCCTTTGGTCAGCGGTGTTTTCAGCTCATGCATCATATTGCGCATGAAAAGATTTTTGGAATTGATATGTTGTTTGATCGCTTCTATCGCATAAGCAAAGCTTTTTGCGATCTTTCCTATCTCATCATTACCATAGTTTTCTATCTTGATATCAAGATTTCCGTCTGCAAATGCTCTTACCTGTCTATCCAGCCTTCTAAGCGGAAAGAGCTTTTTCATCAACGTCGTATAAAGAAATATCATGATAGTCAGGATCAGCCCCAGTAAAAAAAGTGCAATTTCCTGATTGTATTTTTTGGGTTTGAGGTCTTTGAGCATCAGATTGTAGCCATAATTTTGTGCATAGATATACTTTGCTTTGTTACTCGCAAAGATACGTACACGCCCAAAAGTGGACTCTTTGACATAAAGAAGCTTTGCATGGTTGACGATATCGAGTTTGTCTTCAGATTTGTGCACCAGCGCTACATCAAAATACCGATAAAGCTCTTCAAGCTGTTTGGGAGTGGGAGAAAACTGCAGTCCAGACAAAAAAGCATCTGCCATCACCGTATAACGCTGTCTCTCGTAGATGATATAGCGCTCCTTGTCCCAGGAGATAAAAAGCCAAAACGTCGTAAGAATCGCGATAAAAGAGATGATAAAGATCGTATTGACAAAGGTGGCGATAGAAATATTTTTCATAGATTGAGGATATAACCTATACCCCGGCTTGAGCTGATATAGTGTGTATCAGGATCGATCTCAGCCAGCTTGCTGCGTACACGTGAGACCATCACATCCACATTTTTTTCACTTGCATCATCAGAGATAAAATCACTTTCATAGATAAAATCAAGCCTCGGCACTACGCGGTTTTTATACTTGATAAGCCGTGCCAGGATATCATACTCAGCCGGTGTAAGCGTCAGTTTATGTCCTTGAAATGTGATTTGCATCGCATTTTCATCGACTTCAAAAAGTTTCTTTTTGTCTATCTCTTTACTCTTTTCTTCCCGTCTGAGAAGAGAACGGATGCGTGCTTCAAGTTCTCTTGGATTGTAGGGCTTGGGCAGATAATCATCCGCACCGCGCTCCAGCCCTACAACTTTGTCCACGATATCATCACGCGCTGAAGAGATGATGATAGGGATGGAAGAAAAAGCCCTGATTTTGCTGACCACTTCCAATCCATCGATATTTGGCAGGGTCAAGTCCAGAATCAAAAGCTGATAATCACCCGTCTTTAGCGCTTCTATCCCCGCATACGGCTCTTCTACATTGTCTACATCGATCTCAAAACGTTTGAGATATTTGGTAATGATAGCTGCCAGTTCCGGATCATCTTCGATCATCAGTACTTTAATCACTCTTTTTCCTTATTTGATCACAAACATCAATATCATACCGTAGCGATTGATATAGACACGCTTACTTCTATCATGATAGGCTTTGAGTGCCTTATTGACATCCAGCATATTTTCAATATTTTGATTTTCTATCTGAATTATAACATCACCGGATTGAAAGCCCACTTTTTCTGCCTGACTTTGCGGGGCAACATCTTCGATCAAAATACCCGTCACATTGGAAGGGATACGATAACGCTGCTTATTGGTACGGCTCAATGCTCCCAGACGCAACCCCCCCAGTACTTTTTCCATATTGTTTCCATGCATATGACCAGTTCTTGAGGCAAGTTCTACTTTAATCTTTTTATCTTTTTTATCTCTTTCTATATAAAGTATCACTTTTTGTCCTGGTTTATACTCTGCGATCACCTGTTTTAAATCAGCAGCACTTTTAATCTCTTCTGATTCGATCTGATAGACCAAATCACCCCTTTTCAATCCATACTCAGCAGCAGGTCCACCCTCTTCTACATCGACGATCACTGCCCCTTTCTGGTGCTCATACAGCGGCTTTAACTGCGCACTGACATCTGAGATGGTCACACCGATATAGCCGCGTATCACTTTGCCGTTATCTACCAGGTTGGTAACGATGCGTTTCACCATATCGCTTGGGATGGCAAAACCGATACCGTCGTTGCCCCCGCTTCGCGATATGATAGCCGAGTTGATGCCGATCAGTGCGCCTCTGCTGTCTACCAAAGCTCCGCCGGAATTTCCCGGATTGATGGATGCATCAGTTTGAATAAAGTTTTCATACTGATTGATCCCCATACGATTTTTGTTCAATGCCGATATAATCCCCTGCGTCACTGTCTC
>JANTGR010000107.1 GCA_024762875.1 Sulfurospirillum sp. | reverse complement strand
AATTGGTCAAAACGGATAAATACAATGCTTTGATTTATGACAAAATAGCTGCGTATTACCATTTGGGCGGGTATGATGAACTGATGCTGCGTGAAGTACAGAGGTGTGAGCAGCTGTTTCCTGATGCTGTCAGAAATCTGGATATATTTGAAAAAGTTCTACTCTATGCAAAAAAGAAGAAAAATGACAATTTACTCCTAAGTTATGCCAAAAAGATGATCCGCCTGCAGGAAAAGTACAAACTCAGTACCTATACCCCAAAACTGGAGTTGGATTATATAGAGGCACTGAGAGAACGGGGTGATTATAAAGAAGCATTAAAAGAAGATCTCAAGCTCTTATATAAAAAGCTCACAGACTCACAGCGCGCACATGTGTTGTACCTGGCAGGCTATCTGAGTGAGAAAGAGAAAAAGATGAAAGAAGCAAAAGAGTTTTATACCAAATGCGGTGAGATCGTCGAAGACAGCGCCTGGGTGCAGCTATGCAGTGAAAACCTGCAACTTTTAGAGGAAAAATAAGTCCTGATAATCCCCTTTTAAAATATTTCGCTATAATAATCCAAATTTTACACACAGGATAAAAAATGGAAAAAGCAAAGTATATATGGATGGATGGAAAGCTTGTTGATTGGGATAAGGCTCAAGTCCATGTATTGACACATACATTGCATTATGGTAACGGGGTTTTTGAGGGTACACGTGCGTATCAGACAGCAGATGGTCTAGCGATTTACAAGCTCAAAGAGCATACAAAGAGGTTGTTTAATTCGGCAAAAATTACAGCAATCAAACCTAACTTTACGATCGAAGAGATGGAAAAAGCACATGTTGAACTTTTACAATCCAATGATTTTAAAGGCAATGTCTATTTAAGACCGTTGATCTTTTTGGGATATGGTGTGATGGGTGTACATCATGTCAATGCTCCGGTACATTCTATGATAGCAGCTTGGGAGTGGGGAGCATATCTGGGTGAAGAAGGTTTGGAAAACGGTATCAAAGTGATGACGTCCTCTATCGTCAGAAATTCTATTCGTTCCAACTTTGGTAAAGCCAAAGCAGTAGCAAACTACCTCAATTCTCAAATGGCAAAATATGAAGCTATTGAAGCGGGTTTTGAAGAAGCATTGATGTTGGATGACAACGGTTTTGCAGCAGAAGGTACAGGAGAGTGTCTATTTATTGTCAGAGACGGCAAATTGATCTCTCCGCCAAATGACAATTCTCTGGAATCAATCACACAGGCGACAGTTTTAGAGCTGGCTGATGATATGGGGATACCGGTTGAGAGAAGAAATATCACCAGAGATGAGATCTATATCTGTGATGAAGCTTTTTTTACAGGGACAGCAGCAGAAGTTACACCGATCAATTCACTGGACAACAGAGTGATTGGCAATGGTAAAAGAGGGGAAATGACAGAAAAATTGCAGAGTGCATACTTTGATGTTGTTTTTGGACGCAATGAAAAATATAAACATTATTTAACTTACATATAAGGGATAGATTATGCCAGCAGATTTGAACGATTATTTTAATAAAAAAGGTGGAAACAACGGTGGAGATAAAAAACCTGAGCGACCACAGCGACCTAGAAGAGAGACACCAAATTTTTTAAACGACTTTAGTAAAAAAACCGGATGGCTGTATGCCTTGATGGCATTGGCGGTACTTTTGGTGATTGCCAAGCCGTTTGTAGTGATCAATTCCGGTGAAGTTGGGATCAAAGCGACTGCCGGTAAATATGAAAAAGATCCATTACGTCCGGGTTTACACTTTTTTATTCCATTTTTACAGCAGGTGATGGTAGTAGATACGAAAGTAAGAAGTATCAACTATACAACAAGCAGAGGACATGATATGTCCAGTCCTGCTTATAGAATGGGTGGTGCAACCGGTGTGATGAATGTTCCTTCCATATCTGCATTGGATGCGAGAGGGTTGTTGATTTCTATGGATATCACTGTACAGTATAGACTCAAGCCGGATACGGCACCGCAGACCATCGCGACTTATGGAACTTCATGGGAAGAGAAAATCATCAATCCTATCGTGAGAGATGTAGTCAGAAATGTGATTGGTAGCTATAAAGCAGAAGAGTTGCCAGTGAAAAGAAATGATATAGCCGAAGCGATCAAAATCAGTATCGAAAAACAGGTCAATTCTAAAGCAGGTCAACCAGTAGAACTCTCTACAGTGAACTTGCGTGAGATTGTTCTGCCGCCAAAAATTGTAGAGCAAATCGAACGGGTGCAGATAGCAAAACAGGAAGCGGATCGTGTTCAACTTGAAGTGGAACGTGCCAAACAGGAAGCAGAGAAAAAAGCCGCACTGGCACAGGGTGATGCCAATGCCAGAAAGATTAAAGCACAGGGACAGGCAGATGCTATCAAAATTGAAGCAGATGCAAAAGCGTATGAAAATACAGAGATTGGAAACAGTTTGACTCCCAACATGCTGACGCTTAAGCAAATCGAAGTACAGGGGCAATTTAATGCAGCACTTAAAAGTAACAATAATGCGCAAATATTCTTGACTCCTGGCGGTTCGACACCAAATATCTGGGTCGATTCAAAAAATAAAATCAAGACTACAACAGCCAATCAGTAATGCAGGAAATCATCAATAAAATTGACTGGGACAAGAGCAGCCTTGTTCCTGTTGTAGCACAGGACTTTGAGAGTAAAGAAGTTTTGATGCTTGCCTATATGGACAAAGAAGCACTCTCTTTGACACTGCAGACTAAAAAAGCCCACTATTTTTCCAGAAGCAAACAACGTATTTGGATGAAAGGCGAAAGCAGCGGCAATATCCAAAATGTCAAAGATATCTTCATCGACTGTGACAATGATACACTCCTTATCATGATAGAACAGGTGGGTAGTGCAGCTTGTCATACTGGACGAAAATCATGCTTTTTTACAAAACTTGAAAGTGATGAAATCATCAGTGAAGTGGATGAAACTGTCATCTCACACTACAGTATCATTGATCAGCTCTATCATGTGATACAAGAGAGAAAAAGTGTAGATCCCAAAAGCTCTTATGTTGCCTCTTTACTGCATAAAGGTGAAAACAGTTATCTCAAAAAGATTGTAGAAGAGGCGGGGGAATTTTGTTTTGCCGTTAAAGACAATGATGAAAAAGAGATTATTTATGAAGCTGCTGATTTGGCATTTCATACACTCGTAGCACTAGGCGACAAAAATATCAATCCAGACCGCATCAAGCAGGAATTGGCGCGTCGCTTTGGTTTAAGTGGGATAGAAGAGAAAAACAGCCGAAGCGAAAAATAATGTTAGAAACCATCAAGCAGAATTATATTGATTATATACATGCTTTGACACTCTATGATTATGCAGCTTTTGGATGGCTTCTGTTTCTTTTTCTGATCATCCTGACTTTAACGGTACTGCTAGGCAGGAGAAAACCTACTCTGGCAATTTCCCTTATCATGATAGTCATCTTTTTGATGTTTATTGCTCCATTTGGAATCAAATATTTTCTGGATAAAACAGTTCGAAAAGTTGATGTTGTCACAGAAAAAATTACAAAGCTGCACTTTGCATCTTCCCTGATTATCACAGGCTATCTGCAAAATAAAGGAAAAGTTCCTTATCATACATGTCGTATCAATGCCAAAGTATTTAAAATAACGGATAATAAATACAAAAATATTGTATTGTCTTTAAAGCCTTTGCGTAATAAGACGATACTATTGGATAAAAACATAACGCAGGGAGAAAAAGCCGTGTTTAAGATCGTCTTTGAACATTTTACCTATTCCAAAGAGTATAATGTCTCTGTCAGCGGGGAGTGTTACTGATGTTTTATATGACTTTGCTGCACTGGATGGTTGTGGTAGTATTTATCTTGCTATTTTTGATTCTCTCTTTGCTCTCTTTGAAAGAGCCCAATAAAAAAGTGGTTATCTCTATGATTTTATCTTCTTTTTTGATCACGATGCTTGGAATGGTGATATTTTTGTTCGTAGTCGACAAATATACAAAAAAAGGCAAGATTTTAGCCTATACGCAAAAAAGAAATTTGGCTAATGAAACTATCATGTTTACCGGACGCGTCCAAAATGTCGGTAATTTCAAGATCGGTTACTGCAAAATAGAAGTCAAACTCTCCAACAAAGTCATGAAAATGGGACGGCCCAAGGATGCTCTTTTTAAACCCAGTACAAACTTGGGACCACTCTTTTCGGATAAAAAGATGCAGGCAAATACAGTCAAAGAAGAGTTTAAAGTGGTTGAAAACCTCAAACCTAAAGAGGTTAAAAACTTCCGAATCTATATGAAATATCCTCCGTATATGAATGCTCCAGGATTGAAACTCACACTCAATTGTCACTAAATTGTCGTCAAAATTTGAACCTTCCAAAAAAATGATCACATTTCGGCAACATTTGTGATTTAATTATTTAACTTTTTCTTCTCTTTATTATTATTATTTTTTTTAGTAAAAATAAAATCTCATAAGTAAACTATTTCTACACTACATAAATATTCATTCTGATCCGATTTAGTTTCATCCAAACTCAAGGTTTAGGTGTGGGAATGAAATATTTTATTAGCATGATATTTTTTCTGTGTAGTTCTCTTGTATATGCCAAAGGTGTAAGTGCTGGTACTGTCATCGAAAACAGTGCCACATTATCATTTAGCATGGATGAAGAGGACTTTAGCATAGAAAGCAATATTGTCAAAGATGTAGTCAATCAACTCATTGACGTTTCCGTCTCCTGGATGGACACACGGGCAGTATTGGTTAATCGTGGTGATAAAAAGCGGGTTCTGACTTTTAAAGTAGTCAATAGCGGCAATGGAGCGGACTCTTTTTCGCTTGCATCAGAAGTGGCTGGGGAGCATTCTGATTTTGAGACGAAAAAGAGAAAACTTTATATTGACAGCAACGACAATCTAAAGTTTGATAAAAATGATAAAAAAGTGACAGCTGTTGCCTTGAAAGCTGATGAGAGTGCACTGGTATTTGTAGCATCAGATATCTCGCATAAGAGATCAGCAATTGCAGGCAGTCAGAGTTTTGTCACTTTAAAGGCACGCTCTCAAAGAGGTGGTTCCGGAATCAAAGGAACCTTCCACAGAGGTGCAGGAATCGGTGGTGTAGATGCCATTGATGGGCTTGGGGGAGGAGTAAGCTGGGAAAGTGGTATTTATAAACTCTTGAATGTAAAGGTTGTTATTGAAAAAAACATCTTTCTTAATAAAAGAGTGACAAACCATTTTTATACAAATTCTGTATTGACGGTACAGCTTGTACTTGCCATTACGGGAGAGGGGAGCGTGCACAATCTGAATCTAACAGATGTGATACCAACAGAGGCAGCGTATGTAGTACATACTTTGCAGCTTGATGGAGAAGCGCTAAGTGACAGATTGGATGATGATGAAGGAAGGTATCTTGCTTCCAAGAAGCAGATAGATCTCGATTTTGACCTTCTAAAGGCATCAAAAAAGCATACGATTACTTATAAAGTAAAAGTACGAAAGGAACAAGGATGAAAAAACTAAGGACAGTTTTAGCAGTTGCAGCTGTGGTTTTAGGGCTGGGTGTAGGACTACAAGCGAAGCAGGCACCGGTAACACTGGTCTCAAAATCATTTAAAGAAGTGATGAAAGTGGATACAAATGGCAATAAAAAAGTCATTTTGGAAGAGACTAAAAAAGTTGTACCGGGTGATTATGTTGTGTATAAAAATAGTATTTCAAACAACAGCGACAAGGATGTTAGCAATATGGTCTTGAACAATGCGGTACCAGAGCATACAGTGTATGTGGCTGATAGTGCAAAGTGTGAAAATGGTTGTAAGATACTTTTTTCTGTTGACGGCGGTAAAGAGTTTGCCCCATCAGATAAATTGATGGTGAAAGTAGGCAATCAGGAAAGATTGGCTTTGCCAAAAGAGTATACCAATGTTAGATGGATTTTGACATCTGCATTAAAAGCAAAAAGTGTTACAACGGTAAGTTTTAAAACACGACTACAATAAATTCTAGGTGGTGCATTACTCCTGGTTAGAGGATTTTTCGAATCTTGTGACTAGGAGTAAGAATCCTAAAAAAATAATTCCATTAGGGGGGAATATGTTTTTAAAATCAAAAAAATTTGCTGCAGCAGTGATGCTCAGCTCGACTATGACAAGCCTGTTTGCAGCGGGAACGGCTTCAGGAACAAATGTTTCATCAACTGCATCTTTAAGTTTTGCAGTGAACGGAACGACATCAACAGCTACGTCAACGAATACTTTT
>JANTGR010000106.1 GCA_024762875.1 Sulfurospirillum sp. | reverse complement strand
TGACAGGATGGCGTTTTGGTTATCTTGCTACACCCAACAAAGAGCTTATTGCAGCTATGAACAAACTACAAAGCCAAAGTACATCCAACATCTGTTCTATCACCCAACATGCTGCGATCACAGGACTTGATGGTTCTGCAGATACCGATATCGAAATGATGCGACAAGCCTTTAAAAAAAGAAGAGATTTGGCTGTTACACTATTTAATGAAAGTGAAAAACTCTCAGTGATCAAACCCGATGGTGCTTTTTATCTTTTTGTCAATATCAAAAAAATCTCTGATAATTCAGTACAATTTTGTCAGGCGCTACTTTCAAATACAGGTGTAGCAGTGGTTCCAGGTGCCGGTTTTGGCAGTGAAGGATACTTTAGATTTTCTTTTGCGACAGATGAAGATACTATTCGCGAAGGCATCCGACGTATCCGCAGTTTTTGCGAAGCATAACCCTATCATGATAGAAAGATGGACGCTTTCTATCAATAATTAAACTTTTTTACTCTTTTTGTCGATATATCGTATATACAATATTTAGATTTAGCTGGAGCGAAATAACGATGAACCAAAGAAGAGAATTTTTAAGAAAAAGTATCCTTTTGGGTGCGGGGTTGAGTGTGAGTCCTTATGAACTCTTTGCCTACCGATTGCCTGTTGACAGACAAATCAACCTTTTTAATATCCATACAGGAGAGCACTTAAAAGCAACCTACTGGGCAAAAGACCACTTTGTCAAAAGTGAGATAGACAAAATCAACCATTTCCTAAGAGACTACCGTACAGGAGATATTCAACAGATGGATATCAAACTACTTGATCAACTCTATGCCATCCAACTGATACGTGACACGAATAAACCTTTTCGTGTCATATCGGGCTATCGCTCACCAAAGACCAATCAAATGCTGCGTAAATCAACAGAAGGTGTTGCTAAAAACAGTTTCCATTTAAAGGCACAGGCGATCGATATCAATCTACCGGGTACCCAGCTGAAGGATTTGAAAAAATTGGCACGTTTTTTAAGACGCGGCGGTGTTGGTTACTATCCAAAAACAGGATTTATGCATATTGATACCGGTCCAATCCGTTATTGGCATAAGAGTTAAAATTTATTTTACCTTTCCTGTGTTATAATCATCTAAATTACAACATAGGAAACACAATGAAACGCTCTTTATTACTCTTTTTTAGTCTTGTTTTATCACTACAGGCACTGACACTTCCCCATAGTATCTACAAAAAAACCCATATCACGCCACAGACAGATTATAAAATTTACCTCTTGATGCAACAGGCAAGTAAACTGTTTAAAAAAGGCCACTATAAAGAATCAACACCGCTTTTTATCAAAGCACTCACGAAAGCCAGTCATTTAAAATCCGAAAAGACGATAGAACAGTATGACTATCTTTATGCACACTATGGCATCTTAAAAGCATTGCAATCGGATGAAAAATATGAAAAAGAGTATATCAAATTGGCTAAAAATACGATCTATTTTTTAGATAAAGCTACTGCAAAAGGTATCTGGGAAGAAGGAGAACTTGGACAATTTCAGATGAAGATGTATAAGACAATAGGCAATAAACTAGCCAGCCTACTCTACAAAGAATCCAAAAGAAAAGATAAAAAGAAACTCAAACAGGCACTGTGGTATATCAAAAAATCAGAAAAGTATATCCGCGGAAGTGAGGATTTTTATATCAAAGAAACCAAAGAGAAAATCACCAACGCTCTTGCAGGAAATCCACCGCTAGAGAGTGAAAAAGAGCAGCTTAAAATCGTAAAATATATAAAAAGCCCAAACTTTTTAAAAAAAGTACCGCAAAACCAGTAAATTGTGCTATAATGGCGGCTTAATTTTAACAGAAAGTGGGTGATGTCCTTATGCCAGGCGTTATTGTAAAATCTAGCGAATCTTTTGAAGAAGCGTATAGAAAATTCAAAAAGCAAACTGATAGAAACTTGATCGTTACTGAAAAAAGAGCTAGAAAGTTCTTTGAAACAGGTACTGAAAAAAGAAAAAAACAGAAAATTGCTGCTAAGAAAAAAATGCTTAAAAAGCTTTATATGCTTAGAAGATATGAGTCAAGACTCTAATCAACTTTTACGCAGAGAGGTTTTTATCTCTCTGCCATTAAAACTATTCAACTCTCTTTAACAAAAATCTAACTAAAATAACTTTAGGGCACCTCTACTTAGATACAAAGGTTTTTTATGGGCATTCTTTCTATAACAACGTTTTTTTGGCTTTTGATCGCATATGTAGGTATCGTCTATGCGCCACATCTTCCAGGGCCTTTTCAAAATCCTATTTTTAACTTTGACCATGTTCTCTATGTGCACAAGACTTTAACGATTACTGTTGATAATGCTTTTATCTTTATAGGATTGTTTTTTTTATTGATTGAGATTTATAAAGCAGCTACGACCAAAAACTTTAATTCTCTGGAATCACTATTTAGCATCATTATTGCTATCGTTTATCTGATTTTATTTATCACGACAACGTTTGCACACAATACAACATTTTTATTTTTGACGCTCATGGCCTTTATCGATGGGTTGGGAGGGTTTATCATAGAACTTAACGCTGCACACAGGGATGTGATATTTGGCAAGTGAAAAACTGTTTAGTTTCTCACGATTTTAAAGTCAGTCATCTCTTCAGTGATGCTGACAAATTCTCCATCCCTATCAAATAGAATCTTACCCTTTCCATCAATATGATCATTTTTATAGTAAATAAATTGACAGCTCTTCCCTTCACAGGTGAGTGTAATATTTTTGATATCGTTGATTTTGAAGCGTTTAAATTTTGGACGTGCCTTCAATGACTGTGAGAAAGCATAGAGCATCATTTTTTTATCTTGTTTAAATTTTGAATCTCTCACTTGTGGTTTGTCTTTGGCATAATAGACCAAATTGTCCTTCCCCAATAAAAAACGTGCCATCCGGCTTGTCACTGCCGCCTTCAAATAATAATCTTTCAAGGTACTCAGATCTTTAATCTCACCCAGTTTGATGCCTTTAAATTTTACATCATAGGTATGTGCACTGGCTTGCAGTGTCAGTGTCGTTATTATCATGATAAATATCTTAATCATTTCTATTCCTTAATTAGTATATCTTAACATTATTATCATAAATGATGATTGTGTATAATTTGTGAATCTAATATAATTTACCATAAAGATCTATATGTGTGAGATAAAGCCTCGTATCAAACTCCAGTTGATGGTACTTTGGCTCCATATGTTCGCAGAGTTTGTAAAAAGACTTATTGTGCTCTTTTTCTTTAAAATGTGCCAACTCATGGACGATAATCATCCGCAAAAAATCTACAGGCATAGACTTGAAACTAGACGCCACGCGTATCTCATTTTTGGCTTTCAACTTCCCACCCTGCACCCGTGAGATAAAAGTATGTGTTCCCAAAGCGTGATTGATGATATTTATCTTGCCATCATAAAGCACTTTACTCAAAGGGGATGATTTTTTCATAAAATTATTTTTGAGCTTTATCGTATAATCATAAAGGGCTTTATCAGTTTGAAAGTTGTGTTTTTTGGGATATTTTTCAAGCAGATAATCACTTAACGTGTTATTTTCAAGCATCTTCGTAACCTGAGCTTGCAAATGCTTTGGGTAGTGGTTTAGGTATTTTGATGGCACTTTGAGACTCCTGTCTATTTACTTATCTTTGATATACTCAATCAAAACATAAGGAAATATCATGAAATATACCATAACAATACTCTTACTATGCACAACTTTAATACAAGCAGATAAACCCACCAAGAAAAAACCAAGTACGCAGGAAAAAATGATGCAACTCTCTTTTGAAGAGTTTGATAGTGATAATAACCAAAAAATATCTTTTAAAGAGATACAAGCATTTCAACTAAAAAAACGAAAAGAACGCGCTATAAAACAGATAGAAAGAACCTTTCAAAACTGTGATAAAAACAACGATAGAAAAATCTCCAAAGATGAAGCAATAAGTGAAATAGATATAAATATAAGAGAACCACATATACCGGTAAAAAGATCTACTTGTCATTTTCCTGTCATAGCTTTAGAGATGATGGATGCAAATAAAGATGGTTTTTTGTCTTATAAAGAAGCTGTCGAAAATACCATTCCCACTGCTAAACAAAAGGCAATCTTTGCAAAAAAGACGGCATCAATAAGGGCATCAAAAGAGAATGAAGAACGCACAAAATACGAGAGAAAACATTTTCAAGAGTGTGACAAAGACAAAGATGAACTCTTGAGCCTAAGAGAAGCAACATCAAGGATTTGCAGGATGGATTCTGATACTTTTTTTCAGCTAGACAAAGATGAAGATGAGATGCTGAGTTTAGCAGAATCAAGTGATACGCAACATATAAGAGACAATCACGCAAGAAATAAAATACAAGAGAAACACTTTCAAGATGCCCCACCACAGCAGAAGTTGATCATGGCTGTTCATATTTGTGATGCGGACAATGATGGGATGCTTAGCCAAGATGAAGCTTTTCATGGAGACTGTGGCGTAGAGAGTGACATCTTTAAAAAATATGATTCTAACAAAGATGGTTTTGTAGATATGCAAGAATCAGCGATGATACATCAACACCAAGAATTTGATAATCTTGATAAAAACAAAGATGGTTTTTTGAATTTCAAAGAATTTGGAAAGTCCTATTATTGGCGCAAAATGTATTAAGAAATAGGGAGATAACCTATTTCTCTTTTTTATTTTCCAAAGCCAGATTATTCAGACCATGTTTATTCAACAAGTCCAAAAGCTTGGTAACTCTCTCATAGGTCACAGCTTTGTCGATGCGTACATTGACAGGCTTTTTCTTCTCTTTAATCTCTGACAATGCTTTATCAAGCGCATCAAAACTTATCGTTTTCCCTTTCAGTGCTACAGCATCAACTGTTAATTCGATATTGATATCTTCTTTTTTGATCTCCTGTGTTGCTGAGTGTGCATCCGGGAGTGTCAGCAGTAGTGCCAATTCCTCTTTTTTGAAAGTTGAACTCACCATAAAAAAGATCAAAATTAAAAAAACTACATCGATGATGGGTGTAAGATCCGGGGAGAGATGTTCTCTTCTTTTCATGAGAAGTCCTCATAGATCCTGGTACTCAGTTGCATATTGAACTTTGCTTCCAGCTTATCAAGCATACCGATGAGATAATTATAGCCAATATAGTGGGGAATAGCGACGATAAGTCCGCCAACTGTGGTAATAAGAGCCAGAGAAATACCGCCGGCAAAGATACTAGGATCGCCCAGTCCCTGTTTTGAAATAGCTTCAAAGGCGCTCAAAACGCCGATAACAGTTCCTAACAGTCCCAGCAAAGGAGCGATGGAAGCGATAATGCGCACGGTGCTCAGACCTTTTTCATAACGTACCATTTTTTCTGTCATGATATCTTTGCCCAACGCTAACTGTGCCTCTCTATCCTGATTTTTGATCTCTTCATATATTCCATCAATGATCACCCTCTTCTTCGCCCGCAGTAAAACAAACTGTATAAATTTGACAATCATTGTTGTAAATCCTATGACATTAAGTCCTAAGAGTATCTGCATGATGACTCCGCCTTGGTCTATATAGTGCATTAAATTCATCTTCTATCCTTCTCTAAGTTTAAATACTATCGGCAATTTTATATCCATACTTTTCTCTCCAAGTTCTGAGGGAATGGGGTCAAGGGAGAGCGATTTTAAGGTCTTCATCGCGCCATCTCTCAAAACCCTTTTCGCTCCATTTATGATGCTTATTTGTGTGATTGTGCCATCTTGTAAAACAGAAAATGACACATTCACAACGCCCTGCATACGCATACGTTTTGCGATCTTGGGATAATAAAGATGCTTTTTGACTGCCCTGCGTATCTTGGAAAGATACTGATCTTTTATCGAAGCAGTATTGACCTTGGCTAGGGGTGTAACGACCTGTTCTACCACTGGTTTTACAACAGGGACTATCTCTTTTATCTCTGGTTTTGGTGGCTTTGGTTTGGGTCTGTGCTTTTTGTGAACACGCTTTATGCGTTTTTTCTTTACCTTGGGTTTGGGAAGTCGCTTTTCTACTACAGGTTCCGGGGGTAAGACGACAGGCGTAACGACTGGTTTGGGCGGCACAACCACCGGCTTTTTCACTACGATGGAAGTCAATGTTATACGCTGAACTTTTGCTTTGGGTTTAGCGATAATAGTCTGTTTTGAGATCGTGGACTGCAAGGCATAAAAGTGCGCTATTGCCACCACAACAAATACCCCTA
>JANTGR010000105.1 GCA_024762875.1 Sulfurospirillum sp. | reverse complement strand
ATAGCGTTTCAGCGCTGCTGTTAACATATACATCTGTGCCAAAATATCACCAAATCTTCCTGATACTGACTCACGCCGTTTTAAATCACTGCCCAACAACCCCAGCGCCACATCACTCAAAAAAGCAAATTTAGCAGATGCCCAGGCGAGCTTTTGCTCATAACGTGCACCTATACCAAAAAGTGTTGCCGTGTGGAAATGTCCACGGCTCAAACCCAAAAAAAGTGTTCTAAAAGCATTGCGTATCAGATGTCCGATATGGGCAAAAAGAAGTGTGTCAAAACGCTTGATATCCCCCTGTCCCAGTGCTTCTATCTCATCATAGGCATAAGGATGACAACGAATCATCCCCTGTCCAAACTGTATCAGTGTTCTTGTCATGATATTGGCACCCTCAACGGTAATCGCAATCGGTGATCCAAAAAAAGGGTGGGCAAGCAGGTTTCTAGGCCCCCGGCTGATTGCTGCACCACCCTGGATATCCATCGCATCCAGGATATTTTTACGAAATTTTTCACTGCTTTGATACTTCATAATGGCATTGGCAACGGCAGGTTTGGCACCACTGTCAATGGCTCCGAGTGTAAAAGTCTTTGCAGCATCCAATAGATAGGTATCTGCTCCCATACGACCCAACACTTCAGCTATTCCTTCAAACTTGGCAATAGAAATGCCAAATTGATAACGTACCACGCTGTATGTAGAGGCTACCATCAATGCAAGTTTAGTTCCTCCTGTACTGGTAGAAGGCAGAGAAATTCCCCGCCCCACTGCCAGAGACTCCATCAACATTTTCCAGCCTTCACCTATACCAGCTCTGCCACCGATGATATCATCTATTGAGATCACTACATCTCGCCCCAGCAAAGGAGCATTGACAAAAGGAACATTCAACGGGTCATGACGCCTTGTTTGATCAATGCCGGCACTATTGGCATCAACCAATGCACAGGTTATCCCCAAATCCTCACCCCTGCCCAATAGATTTTCAGGGTCTTTCAGTACAAATGCCAAACCTATTAATGTAGCAATAGCACTGAGTGTGATATAGCGTTTTTCAAACTGCAGTTTGATTTTGATAGTGCCATGTTCATCTCTAAAAAGTTCACCATATGATTGTATAGATGCCGCATCACTACCCGCTTCAGGTTCTGTGAGTGCAAAACAAGGGATTTCTCTGCCATCGGCCAAACGCGGCAAATAATGCTCTTTTTGTTCTTTTAAACCATAACGATGCAGTAGTTCAGCCGGTCCCAAAGAGTTGGGAACCATGACGGTGATTGCCAATACTTGTGAACGCGAAGCCAATTTTTCAATCACACAACTATGTCCATAGGCGGAAAAACCCAATCCGCCGTATTCTTTAGGGATAATCATCCCAAAAAAGCGTTTATCTTTCAGATATTGCCATACTTTTTGAGGTAAATCCCGTTTTTCAAAGACTTTCCAGTCATCAGTCATCGCACACACTGTTTCCACTTCATCATCTAAAAAAGCCTGTTCTTCCTCACTTAATGTAGGATAAGGATAAGAAAAAATCTTCTCAAAATCCGGTTTCCCGCTAAAGAGTTCTCCTTCCATCCAGACATCCCCAGCTCTCAGTGCAGTTTTTTCTGTCTCTGAGATAGAAGGCAGAAGCCCTTTTGTTTTTAACAGATTAAACAGTGGTTTTGTTACATATCGAGCCCGAAATTTTTTCAAATAATGCATCATGCACCTCCATAAAAAGTTGCTTTTCTTTGTGCCATATCCAATAACAGTTCTGCCGGTGTAAAACGCTCTCCATAGGCCGTACGTAATTGATTGAGCTTGGTCACCACTGATTCTATGCCCAAGCTGTCGGCATAACGCATCAAGCCACCTCTAAATGCAGGAAAACCTGCACCCATGACCAATGCCATATCCAGATATCTGGCGTTATCTACCACCGATTCTTCCAAGCATCTTGACGCTTCATTTATCATGATAAAAAGTGCACGCTGCTGGATACAGAGATCATCCAGGCTGGTTTTTTGCAATTGAAAAGCGCTGATACCGGCATTGACATGGGGCTTGTTGCCGCTATAATCATAAAAACCTTTTTGACGCTTGACGCCCAGCCACTCTTTTTCCATCATCTTTGCCATCACAGCTGCAGGCTGCATTCTCTTGGCATAAGCAGCATATAAAATAGCTGAAACATGCACCCCTATATCAATCCCCACTGTATCGATCAGGCGAAACGGCCCCATCGGCATACCAAAGTCCAAGAGTGTTTGATCTATATGATGAACAAATTCTCCTTCTTCAAACATCAAAGCCGCTTCGTTGAGATAAGGCATCAAGATTCTATTGACTAAAAAACCTGCTGATTCTTTCACTTTTATCGGTGTTTTTCCCATCTGTTTACTCAAATGCACTACTGTAGCAATCGTTTTATCATCTGTATTATGACCGGCTATGATCTCTACCAGCGGCATGCGGTTGACAGGATTAAAAAAATGCATCCCGATAAAACGGTTTGGATACGACAGTTTCTGCGCCAAATCACTGATAGAAATCGAAGAAGTATTGGTAGCGATGATGGCATCATGCGCCAATACAGTTTCAAACTCTTGATAAACATTTTGTTTCACAAGAAGATCTTCACTCACTGCTTCGAGTAAAAAGTCACTGCTTTCAAAACCGGTATAGGTAGTAGAAAAAGTGATTTTATCCATCTTCAATGCCACTTCACGTTCACTCAGTCGTCCTCTTTTTTGTATCGCTGTATAGAATTGACGTATTTTGGCAATGGCATTTGCCGCACTTTCATTGCTGCGTACTTTTAAACGTATATCTATATCCTGATTATCCAGAGCCCAGGCAATACCGCTGCCCATTGTGCCTGTTCCGACAACAGCACTTTGGTGTATTACTTTGGGTGCACTCTTACTGAAAGTTTCATGTTTGAGCGCTTCAGAGATAAAATAGAGCTCAATCAGATTTTTGGATACTGGTGACAAAGCCAGTTTAACCTCCTCTTCACGCTCTATTTTAAGCCCTTCTTGCAGATTTTTTCCAAAAGTTTTCTGCATGACATCGATCACCGCCAGGGGAGCAGGATAGTGTCCACCGGTTTTTTTTATCACATTTTTTCTGGCTATCATGCCAATCAACATTCTGACTAAAGAGAGTTTTTCATACCATTTTAGCCCTTTGCGCTGTGAGTGAATCTTTACTTTTAACGTGCCTGCCAGGATCTCTTGGATAAATTCTTCTTTTTTAAATGCCAGATAACCACGTGGCACACAGGCATCAACCAATCCAAGCTTCAATGCTTTTTCTCCTTTAAGGCGTTTACTTCCCACCATCAATTCCATTGCTTTAGCATACCCTACCAGCGGATAGAGTCTCTGTGTACCGCCAAATCCCGGAATGATTCCAAGCTGGACTTCCGGAAGACCGATACGGGTATCAGCATGTGTGCTTGCGATACGATAAGAACAAGCAAGGCTCATCTCAAGCCCGCCGCCCAAACAGGCTCCATCTATCATCGCAATAGTTGGAAAAGGAAGACTTTCAAGTCTATTAAAAATATCCTGACCGTTTTTGACAAAAGCCAAAATCTGTTTTTCCTCTTTGGCTTCTTTGATTTCATGGATGTCTGCACCGGCTATAAAGATAGATTCTTTGGCACTTTCAATAAAAAGTGCGTTGATTTTTTGATCTTTGGCCAACCTGCCCAGAGTAGTTTTAAATTCTTCGAGTGCTGCCTTGTTAAACACATTGACACTACTTTTTGGTGTATCAAAAAGCAGCGTGGCGATACCCTTTTTATCTATTTTCAGTTTAAAATATTTCATCACTCTACCTCCAATAGTAGTGCTGCACCTTGACCGCCACCGATACAGAGCGTTGATAATCCTCTCTGTAATCCACGTGCTCTTAATTCATATAACATCGTCAAAACCAGTCTTGTTCCTGTCATCCCCACAGGATGTCCTAGTGCGATGGCGCCACCATTGACATTCAATATCTTTGGATCGACACTTCCAACAGCATGGTCCTTGCCAAAATGTGTTTTGGCAAAGAGTTTGGAATCAAATGCTTTTAAATCAGCGATGACTTGTGCCGCAAAAGCTTCGTTGATTTCTATTAAGTCGATATCTGCCATACTAAGGCCTGTTTTGGAAAAAAGTGCCTGTGTGGCAAAGACCGGCCCCAATCCCATACGTTTTGGATCCAGACCGCAATAATCATAAGCACTCAAAAATCCCAGAGGTGACAATCCTCTTTTTTTCGCTTCACTTTCACGCATGACGATGACAGCTGCTGCTGCATCTGTGATCTGCGAAGCGTTCCCCGCTGTCACTGTGCCATTTTTGCGATCAAAAAAGGGTTTTAGGGATGCAAGTTTTTCAAGTGTCTGCCCTACCCTGATACCATCATCAAAATCAAGCACTTTGCCCAAAACTTCATCATATACTATTGCCATACTCTCTTCTAAAAAGCGACCTTTTTTCATTGCTTTTTCAGCCTTTTGATGGCTTTTGAGTGCAAATTTATCCTGCTCAGTGCGGCTGATACCAAAATCCCTGGCCAGCACTTCTGCCGTAGAGCCCATCAATAGGCCGCTTACGGGGTCAGTCAATCCAGACATCAAACCTACCGTTGGTTTTAAAAATGACGGACGAAACCCTAAAAGTGCCTCTATCCGTTCTATTGCTGTTTTTGATTTGGAAAATTGGGTAAAAAGTCTTGTCATCTTTTCACTGTAAACCAGCGGTATATTACTCATCGACTCTACACCGCCGCAAAGATAGACTTTGCCTTCACCTGCATAAATTCTCGAAGCTGCACTGGTGATTGATTCCATCCCCGAGGCACAATTTCTATGGACTGTCAAGGCTGGTGTTGAGAGTGGAAATCCGGCACGAAGTGCCATCACTCTTGCGATATTGGCAGCATGTATAGGCTGAGCGACATTTCCGATGATGACTTCATCTATATCAGAAAATCCCAAATCAGAGCGCATCATCACTTCCCGCAGAAGTTTACTTCCCAGGGAATCAGCCTGCAGTTTTTTAAACTTTCCCCCCGCTTTTGCCATCGGAGTTCTGAGCCCTGATACGATAGCGATACGTTGCTTTTTCATCTATCACCTCCATCTTAGCAATACTGAAAATCAGGTGTTTGGAACAAAGACACTTGTGAACGACTCTACAGCCCTTTTAGGGCGCAGCCTTAGTGAATAAGTGTGTTTGTTCCAAACACCAATTATTTTATTTTCTTGATGAAAGTATAGGTAAATTGTGTGTAGTGGGTGTTTAACTACACCCTGTCATGCCCGGCATACAGTGCTTCTATCTCCTCTTGAAAGCGATCTTCAATCTGTTCTCTTGCCAGTTTCATAGACGGTGTCAAGTCTCCATTTTCTATAGTGAATGTTTCTCTTGTCAGATAAAAGTCTCTGATTTTTTCCCAATGGTTAAGCTTTTTATTGACCCCTTCAAGCAGCGTTTTTATCTTTTTTCTAAACAATTTATGAGCAAGTACATCATCTATATTGTCAATCTTATGGAGCATGGCAAATTCTTTGACTGCATCTGGGTCAAGTACCAGCAGTGCTACAACAAAAGGCCTGTTGTTGCCCACGATGAGCACATGATCAAACAGACCACTGGTAAGCAGCATCCCTTCGATAAAATTGACTGAGATATATTCTCCTGTTGATGTTTTGGAAAGATCTTTTTTTCTCCCGGTTATCGTGATATAGCCCTCAGAATCTATATGCGCCAAATCTCCGGTATGCAGCCATCCTTGCTCGTCTATCGCTTCTTTTGTGCCTTTTTCATTATCATGATAGCCTATCATGATACCGGGTCCTCTTGCCAGCAGCTCTCCATCATCTGCTATCTGTACCTCTGTATGCACAAAACGTCTGCCACAGGTACCTACCTTATTTTCTCCTGGTGCATTGGCACAGATAACCGGGCTGGCTTCGGTCAGACCATAGCCTTGATATGGCGGTATCCCGATGTTGAGAAAAAATAAATTCAAATCATCTAAAAGCGGTGCTCCTCCAGAAATCACCATCTCCAAGGCTCCACCCATTGAAGTCCGTAATTGACTATAGACTACCTTGTCATAGAATTTATCCAGCCAGTTTTTCTGGGCAGTTGGATCTTTTGTCTGTGCCCTTGCAAATGCCAACTTCACTAAAAGTCGTTTGATCCAACTCCCCTGCATCCCTTTGTTATGCATCTTGATATAGACTTTCTCCAGTAGCCTGGGTACAACGGTCATGACTGTCGGATGCACTTCATTTAATAGCTTGCCTACATTTTTGACATCATCGGCAAAATAGATAGAGATTC
>JANTGR010000104.1 GCA_024762875.1 Sulfurospirillum sp. | reverse complement strand
CTTGAGTATTTCATCAAAGTCAAATTCGTATTCTTCTTTCATTGTCAGTCCTTGATAGTATTTTATCAGACTGACACGGAATTTCTAACACTCCCAAAAATTACTCTTTTCTCTCAATTGCTACAGCGATATGTCCATTTGACACACTCACACTGTTTACACCTGTACCATAAGGTTTTAAATCGATACTGGATATTTTTTGAAGAGATGTAGGCACATGCGCATCCAAAATAGTAATCTCATTCTCAGCAGCATTGGTCACAAAAAGTTTTTTGCCATCTGCGTCATATTCTACAATTTCAGCGGCAGACTTACCATAGATACCGGTATAGTATGTACTTTGCTTGATCGCTTTTCCACTGTCTTCTAAAAGATAAAGTGAAACTGTACCACTTCCTTCATTGGCAACAGCCAAGTAATTATTGCTATCTTGTGTAAATGCTACCATGCCTTCTGGCGCAATATCATCAATGTTTGTTTTTACATCACTATCTTTTGCGTTTACACTATAATCAATATCATTATTATAATCTATCTGCACAGGATTTGCAGGATCTGTGACATCATAGACAAAAAAACCACCCTGTTTTTCCAATCCAATATACGCAAATGTTTTTGAACCAATCTTTTTAAGCGTCAATGCTTCAGGCTCGATTCCTTTTTTTTCTGATCGTTCATCCAAACCTTTCCATTTTCCTTTTTTGTCACGTGTATTAAATTGCGTAGGAAATCTTGCGGCAACTTCTTTTGCAAAAGCATTACCACTGTCAAATACCTGCGTACCGTCTTCACTCCAGATAGAAAACGATCTTCCACCATAGGCATAAAGTTTTTCATAGTCTCCATCACCATCTTCATCCCCTATATCTGGATTGACGCGTAAATCCCCGATGTCAGGTATGCCAGAATGTTGTAGTTTGGAAGCTTTTGTTGTCTCTTCATAAAAGTCATCTCTATCATCACCCTCATTGGCAGTGACAAAATAATTTACACCTGAAACTTCATACGAAGCAATCGTATCAGGCTGATACATCCCGTAAACTCCTACTGGTGTTGTTTCTATATTGAGTATCTCATCTTTTTTATAATCAAGTGCATTTTCTTCTTTGGACAAGTCTTTAAATCCCAGCCCAAAAACAGAACTAAGTGTATCTTTTTCCAAGTCTAGTTTAGCAACAGCATTGCTCTCTTGTAGCGTTACCCATGCTATTTTGTCATTTTGACTCACTGCTATATACTCAGGCTCAAAATCTCTGGCAATTTCTGCCCCTTTTTTGATTTTACTTCCAGCAGGTGCGGTTGTGATAGATTTAAAATCTATCTCTTTTGTTTTATAACTTTTTGTATCTATGATAGTGATTGAACCATACGGATCATAGACCACATCAGCCAACTCTTCAGCACCAGCGGGTTCACCTTCATTGGCAACCAATACTTTTTTACCATCATGGGTAAAAGTCAGCATATCCGGTAAAATCCCTACTTTTACCTCTTTTTCAAACTTTCCGTCTGTGTCAAAGAAAACCACCCGTCCTGCAATATGTTTTTTATAAGGTTTTTTCTCAGGATCAATCGTTGCGATTTTTGCAGTTGTATCTGCTCCTTCGATACCAAAGTCGTTATCATTGATTAGCAGATAGTGATTATCTCCCAAATCAGCAATACCTTCTAACTTACTAGGATATCCACTCTCAAGATCTGTATCAAAAAGCTTCGTTTTTTCTACACCTTTTATATCTTTTTCTTCTTCAAGTGTTGGCGTTTGAGAGATATCTAAATAACTTGGATCCAAAGGTGTCTCTTTGGAGAGATCAACATGGTATAGTTTTGTTGTCTTGGATATTCTCTCCAAAATCATCAGTGATCCATCATCCATCACACTTATTTCTGAAACTTTGACATCTTTTTGAGTTCGTGTTTTTGATTCGTTATCTTTGTTGAATGAATCAGGAAGATCGATTTTATAAAGATACGATTTAATATCACTTGGATTTTCTATATTCATCGCAAACAAACGGACATTGCGGCTTTTGCTATAACTTGGATTGTCTAAAGGACTCTGCATAGCAAAATAGAGTGTTTTTTCATCTTGGCTCACAGCGACAGATTCGATACCACGATTGGCATGGCGCATTTTTAATATCTCCGGTAATGCACCTACAACACAATAATTTGCCCCACAAAGCTCTTTTTCCAAGCCTTTTGGCACCAAACGTTTGATGATTTTACCATCTGCTGCGACATGAACAAGGCTCGGCGCATACTCATCACTCAGCCAAAATGTTCCATCACTTAAGGCTGTAATCGATTCCGTATCCAGACCATTTGGATCATAATCCATCTCGTTACCGTGGATGTCATAAGCAATTTCAGAAAAATTTGAAAGTGGATTGGATACTCCGCTTATCGCAAACCCACATCTGTCTTTTAGTGTAATAACCTTTTTAATCACTGCATTGGTGTCATCAAGCTGATACTTGATGATAGAAGGGGAAAAAGAAGGAAATGGAAAAATTTTACCTTTTTCACATATATCCATACCAGTGATATCTTGATCATCTTTACATTTGACATTCACCCCTCTATCAGTAAGCGTATAAAAAGTATCTGCGTCATCTCCTGCTTTATGGGTTGCCCCACTGCCAAGACCCCATGTTGCTTCTAGTTTAAAGCCATTATCAAATGTAACAGAACCTAATGGAAAATTTAATTTTTCTAGTGGCTTGGTAGATCCTTCTGCTGGTACTTTATATCCTCTTTCTACCACAATGGTGACCGTTGTCTTTGCAGTTTCACCAGCATCATCTGTTACATAGAGTGTTATATCATGATAATTTGTGCCATCTTTATTGATATCATCCGCTTCCTTATAACGATACCCATGAGCTAGTGTACTCTCAGATCCCAACAGTACACCATGGCTGTCTCGCCATGCATATTTTGTGATATGTCCATCACTGTCTATGCTATTGTCACCATGCAAATAAACACAGTTTCCTGATATAATATTTTTGGAATCAGTAGTGATTTTGGCAATAGGAGCTTTGTTTTCAACGACTGTTTTCTTGCTGCACTTCTTCACTTGTGTTCTAACAAAAACAGTAGATTTACTCCCGTTATCATGATAAACACTTAATGTTGTTTTATAATTTCCCGTTTTTGTAAAAAGGCGATTTAATTTTTCTTGTGTACCTAATATATTTCCATTCTCATCTTCCCAGACATAATCACTCAATTCGTTGCTGTTATCTGCTGTAAAGAGTACAGATTCACCTTCTTCTACGACATTTTTTGTTGTTTTGATGGTTGTAGTTTCGTCATATTGTTTGGTATCTGTTATGGCGCTATTTTGACTAAGGGATGTAGCTGATGGAGATGTTTCATTTGTACCGCAACCTGCTAATAATAAACTTGTTAAAACGATAGATGATGTAATGATTTTATGTTGCATATTTTTTCCTTGTTATTTTATAGATCTTATCATGATAAGAAAAGCTCGAAAGCTCTTCTTATCTAAATGCGGTTTACTGTTTCATAGATTTTATCGGATGTTCATCTGCTGGAAGTTTGCTTAACTCTTTTCCATCAGCTTGCAGTGCTTTGACCATATCAACAAAACTCATCGCGTAGTCATAGTAAGTATCAACAGCTTTTCCACCATTGTCCTGTACGGTTTTAAATGTCGTATATCCATCACGACCCGCTGCGATATAGTTATTTGTCACAACAACATATGTTTTGGCATTGTCTACTGGAGACCATGTTTTATCCGCACGATTCATCATCTCAAGATTGGATATTCTGTTGTTAGCCGGTTGTGAAAGATCTACATCATACTTCATACCATAAGCGTAAGGGAATGAACCTGTAGAACCGCCATTGTCTTTAAAGTTTGTGATTGCATCTTCAAGCACTTGCTTGATCTCACTTCCTTTCATATCGATTTCAAAAAGTGTATTGGAAAATGGCAACATAGCATAAGCTTCACCATAAGTGATATCACCCTGATCGATTGAGGTTCTTACACCACCGGCATTTTGGATACATACATCTGCTCTTTTACTTTTCTCATAAAATGATTTTGCTACCAAAGGTGCGATATCACTACCAAGAGGAAGATTGACACCATTATAAACTTGTCCTGGGATTCTATTGTGTGCTAAAAGTTCGGCTGATTGCCCGACAACTTCATTCTTTTTGGCATCGATTTGATCAGAATAGACTTTGAGTTTTGCCAAAGTATCCGAATCTTCAGGTACGATTTCCAACTGTGGTGTACTGTTGATGACATTCATAATCGCTGCTTTTTCAGATGCATTGACATCCACTTTTTTACCTTCAGCATTTTTTTGTAAAAATTTGTCACCGAGTATCAGTGTTGTTTGTCCTGCGCATGAAGATACTTTACCTGCCTTGTCAAAATCAACTTTCAATTCACCCACACCATAAGCGTACTGCCATGCTGATGTCACACAAGTTTTTTCGCCATCAATACTTACTTCCTGAGGATAGGCATCGTAGTTACTTGTCAATCCAATATTGGAAAAATCACCCAATAACGAGTGAGAGTCACCATCGATAATAACATCAACATTTCTCAGTTTTGATGCATAGTCCAAATCATGATCCATACCATTGTGACTGACTAAAATAATCTTGTTGATACCCTGGTTTGTCAAATCATCTGCATATTGTTGTGCTGTCATCAATTCATCGGTAAACATGATATCATCACTTGGACTTGAAGAGACTTTTGTTTTTTGAACAATGTCCAAACCAATCAATCCGATTTTTTCTCCATCTCTTTCGATCACTTTATAAGGTTTCCACATACAAGCCAATAAACTGCCTGGCTTGGCAACAACATTGGCGCTGATAACATCGATATTTGCAAATCCATCTAGTAAAAGTTTGAGCCCTTCGTCACCATCGTCAAATTCATGGTTACCCAGTGTTACAGCATCCCATTTGATCTGATCCATCATAACGGCATCTGGTTTGCCTTTAAAGAGTGTGTAGTAGAGTGTTCCCTGAATTACATCTCCCGCATGAATAGTGATAGGATTTTTTGCAGACTCTTGAAGAGATTTTATCTTGCTGGCAAGTCTTGGGAAACCGCCGATTTGTGTGTATGTTTTGTGTCCGTTGAATTTGAGGCTCATTGTCTCGGAAGCGAGATGTGAATGGGTGTCATTGACATGAATGATTGTTGTTGTGATAGCTTTATGATGAGGGTTGGTTACATCAACAACTGTAGTAGTACATGAAGTTGCTCCTTTATCATCTGTTACATACAGTGTTAATTTATATTGTCCTACATATTTAAAACATTTTTTAAATTCTGCTTCTTCACTTAAGACATTGTCATCTTCATCTACCCACATGTAGTTAACTATTTTTCCATCTACATCAGTACTTTTTAAAGCAGAAAAACAGATACCGGTTTGTGGATCTATTTTTGATTTATTAACTGTTATCTTAGCTGTTGGTGCAATATTTTTTGCCTCAATCTTTTTTGTTTTAACCATGAATTTTGGATTTGTAGCAGGTGTAGAAGAATTATTAGTAATTTTATAATTTAAATTTCCATCACTTACTTTTACTTCTGCATTTTGCGTATCTTGCTTGGTATTGACATTTTGATTCTGTCCAGTACTGTTACATCCACTAAATACAACAAGTGCTGCTGTAAGCACAACCGAAAGAGTATATTTCATAATTTTTTCCTTTGTTAATTTTTTTTATCTTATCTATATATAATTACAGTTTGAGATCATATTGGTTACAAAATGATCTCACAACCAACCTATCTGCTGCCTAAACCGTCAAAACTATCTTTTGCAAACCCATCCCACTCTGTTACAGGATCAAATGCGTCAGTACCGTCTGTATCACCTTCTGTGATATTTGCTTTTCTTCGGAGGGTGCGATCTTTGGTGCTTGTGTTTCCACTTCCCCAGGCAGATCCTGGATCTGTACCTATCTGACCTATTACATCGATGATTTTATCATTGTGTTTCAGAACGGCGGCGTCATCTCCGTTGTAATAAAGTGATCCCGTCATATCAGCACTGATCTCATCGGATGCGGAAGGGTGTGCGATGACAAACAGACCGCCGGGAACTATACTGCCGCTCAGTGTAATCGCCGGTGTGTTAGGGGTAGTTTTGCCGTTCGCATAGATTTCGATGGTGTACTCCGAAAGATCAACAGGTATCTCAGACGGGTTGTAAATCTCAAGTGCTTTATTGTTACTGCTTCCCTCTATATATTCGGAAAAGAAAAGATCATTTGAGCTTCCAGTACCCGAACCACCGCTATTTGTCTGATTATTTTCTGTTG
>JANTGR010000103.1 GCA_024762875.1 Sulfurospirillum sp. | reverse complement strand
ACACGCTCGGCATTGGCAAGTGAACGCTCATAGATTTTTTGACTTGCTGGAATGAGCGGTTCAATTTCACGAAAAACCCTGTTGTACATAGATTTGATATGCTCTTTGACTTCACCGGCACTGTTTTTTGGATTGACGATACGCATATCCCACTCCAGGGCAACTGCTTTTTTGTAGTGGTCTTCGTAGTATTCTAACGGGTGTCCTATCTGCAAGGGGGCAGTGATTTTCATCCATTTTCTATCAACATCTGCCCATTTTGGGATGAGTTTAGTTGTATCTTTTTCCGCCAGTGCTTCGATGATAGCCTGTAGGTAATCAGTATGTGCATCTTTTTGGTCAAAAACTTCATCTTCCAGTTTCAATAGCGTATTTTTGAATTCAGCCAGTGCCAAAAGCGCAGTTGTGACTTCTTTGGCAAAAGCATCCGCATAGGCCATGGATTTAAATGTTCCATCTTCCTGTTTAACAAGGACTGAGTAGGAGCGGTCACCTTTACTGCCATCATGTCCCGTGTCATGCAGATCATGCTCATGCAGCATTTCAAAGATCTTCTCTTCGTCACCATTAAACAGGCGGTATAAATCACGGTTGACACCATCTATGATATGGGCAGTCCAGCTTGACTGCCAGGTGCTGAAGCACTTTCCTACTTCATGCACACCACGAAACACAGCGCGGTAAAACGGGGTAAGCAGCTGCTCATTTTCAATAGTCAAAATCAGGTTTTCATGTACTTTTAGATGAAAGTCGGCTACCCAGAGATAAGCTTCTTCTTTTTTCTCGATGATCTGTTCTTCGCTAAACCCCTCTTTTTTTAAAGTCTGTGTCAAAGAGTCATCTCTGAGAGAAACAAGTCTGCTGATCACAGCCATTTGATTTTCTCTCGTGGTATCCAGTCCAATCTTTTGCAAAAAATCATGAATAAACTGCTCTTTTTTTACATCAGAATGACCTTCCAAGATATCATAATACGTACTGATTTCTTGATGGTTTTGTTTGATAATGTGATAGATTTTGTCCAAATCATCAAAAAATTTATTTTTCATCTGTTTTTCCTAAAACTTTTTCTTAATATGACGAATTATAGCTAATAGAACACTTTTTTGCAAAGAGGACAGGAAAACCATGAACAATAACGGTATGTTGATCATCAGCTATTTAAATCAATCGATTATGGAAGCACAGGTTGAGCGGGCACATAACTATAGCAATCCGCTGGCTCTTGTTAAGCTTGATTTGCAGTTTAATCCACAAGAAGGTAAGCAATTTAAAGAGATTATTGCATTTATGCACTCCTTTATGGATTATTCTCCGATTATCAATGACGGCGGAAGCAGCTTTATACTTTTTTTACATGATACAAAACTACATACGGCAGTCATGACGATCAAAAATATGCTGATGAGTATCAGGATCAAGTTTAACTGTGATATGAAAGGTGTGGGTATTACAGCACTTGAAGAAGATGAAGCACTGGAAAATCTGCAAGAGAGACTGCATACACTCTACATGAAGTCTAGAATTTCAAAAACAAAAGAGATTTTTTATGCTACCAGCAGTTTTGAGTACGGGTCAGGTGAAATTGAGCAGAGTTTAATCTCTATCTTTACCAAACAGCCTAAAATCAAAGTATACGGGTTTTATAAAGAGGCACCGATGGTACACGAAGGTACTGTACTTGAGTTTGATCCAAGTGCCTTTTTTCTGCACTTATCCAAAGACTACCTGACATTTTTAAAGAGAGAAGAGTTTGTCTATCTAGAACATCCGTTAGTACCCGATATCATGCGCGCAGATATCATCTCAATCGATATGGCACATTCAAAGATAGCACTTAGTAAAATAAAGTTTTTGGATAATTCTCCAGTCCACAGAAAAAATATCAGGGTGGCACCGCATAAACCTATGCAGGCATTGCTGGCATATGAAGAAGAGTTGCAGCTAGAAGGTATCGTATCAGATATCTCCAAAAACTCCATATTGTTAACAACACAGCTCAACAAAGTAGAAGAGATTCAAGCCAAAAAACTGCAAAATAAAAAATTTGACTTGAGTTTTCACATAGAAAGTGTGGATAAATTGGTGCATTCCATTCAGGTAAAAGCGATGATCTTTAAGACATCAGGCAATCAAATCATCCTCAACATCTATCCAAATGCAGAAGTACAAAGAGAAATTTCTGAATACATCACGATGTGTCAAAATCTGCTCCTGCTGGAAGCACAAAGCAGCCATTAGAGTTTGTAACGCTTTAAAAAACGTATATTTTTTTGAATCTTGTAAAAGTAGAGGTGGTTGACTTTACCGCCGTTGTAGCGGCTCACCATCTCAAAATAACTTTTGGAATGCTCACTCAGCCAGTTGAGATAGAGAGTGGCAATTTTGGCACAAAACAGACTCTCATGCATCAATTTCTTAATCAACTCACTATCACTCAATAGCAGGACATCAATAAGGTGAAAGTGTTTGCCAACAAATCTTGCTGTGGCCAAACGCACCTGCATCACGCCATAAGAAGCTTTTTTGATTCCTTTTCTAAGAAGTTGTTTGTCTCCATAGTTGACTTTGCCGGCTGACGTTTCTGCCAGACAGATTGCCATAAGCGTTTCTTCAAAAGTTTCCCCTTTTTTATTGGGATACTGTAATGCGATATTTTTAACTGTTTTGAGTGTAATAATTTGTTTGATATCCAGTGCTTTTGCTGCTATCATGATAGGAAAATGTACTATCATGATAGCAAGGATGATCTTTATCATGATAGTGCGGCGTAAGACTCTTTCAGCTTTTCATAGAGTGTATGGGCGGTGAGAGAAGGATCTTGTTCTAACAGTTTCATCATCACATCATTGTCTTCCTGTCCATTCCACATCTTTTTATAGGTGCCTTCTTTGTAGCCGTGGTCTTGTCTGAATCCGTTGAGAATATTTTTACCGAGATAGTATTTGTACAGGGTATCCAAATCCAGGCCACACTCTATAGAAGTAGCAAAAAAATCATCTGTGATTTTATAAAAGTTTTCTTGCATCAGTGTATCTTTCATCATATGCTCGATACTGTTGATGATAGAAAGTGCATCATCGCTGTCGGGCTGGATCGAGTCAGTGCAAAACTCATCAAAATATTTTGTATCGATAACATAATCAACGATATCATCAATGCTGCCCAAATGATTGTTTTTATAAAACTCCAATCCCAAACTCATGATAAAATGCCATATGTCAACAAGTTCAATCGTGATATTGTCCCAGTCCGGTGCGATGTTGATATCTTTCCAGTGTTTCCAGTTAAAGCTGTCGATTAGTTCAGCACACTCCATATAGATACATCGGCGCCAATTAATGATACGGTCGTGTTTATTGTAGCCTTTTTCCCAATCTATGCCATTGGTTTCATCATTAAGTTTTTGCTGCAATGTAAACATCTCAATGAGCATGTTTCTTCTATTCATTTTCTGCCTTTAACTGTTTGGATTGTGCGCACTCATACCGCACGCTGCTTCATATGTTTTGTTTTTGATTTTTAAGAGCGCTTCTTTTGAATAGACCAAGACCTTTTTTTGGTCAGCTATCGGAGCCATTAATTTATTTTTTTCGGTAAGAGGAACAGACTCATCTGCGACGATTGCCATCATTTTATCCTCTAGATCCAGTAGATAGTCATCTATACAATTTATTATTTTTTCCATAAAATTATTATACCATAGAAGAAAAAAAGTAAGGTAAGGTATGATATTTAAAGATATTTCATTTTTTAACAATTTTGACCTAAATTGGCTTAAAGGGTTGCTTGTAGAGCCCTTAAGAAAAAGAAAAAAAAGTACTTTTTTTAAGTCAGCAATGATGTTAAATCCACTAAAAATTGAACATTTAAATAAAATTGATGAATTGGATGCGGATGTTATCGTCATCAATCTTGAAGATGGTATCGCAAAAGAGCATAAAGAGCGTGCATTGATTCTGGCGGGTGTTTTTATCTCCAATATGGAGTCTTCTCCCTCTCAGATCGTCGTAAGAGTGAACCCTTTTGACCAAGGGGGAAAAGAAGAGATAGAATTTTTAAACAAGATAAAACCAGATGCTATCAGAGTAGCAAAGATACGTGAAATGGAAGATATAGAAAATGTCCTGGAAGTACTGGATGATGATATCAGTCTGCATCTTTCCATCGAAACAAAAGAGGCCTTTAGTAATCTCAGATATATCAATCTGAGCGGCAAAGTAGAAGCCTGTTATCTGGGAGCTCTGGATCTTTTGACAGATTTGGGTCTGCCGCAGTCCACGATGCAGTTTCACAATCCTACAGCAGAGTATATTTTGAGTCGATTTTTAATCGATTGCAAGATAGCCGGTGTGATACCAGTGGGTTTTACGTACCAAAACTACAATGACCTGGAAGGATTTAGAAACTGGTGTAAGCTTGAAAAAAGTATGGGATACCGTTCTAAAAGCTGTCTTGGTCCCAAGCAGGTCAAGATAGCCAATATTGTTTTTAAAGAAGAGGAGTGGATTATCGAAAAGGCCAGACATATCAAAACAGTTTTTGAAGAGAAAGCTGCTGAAGGTGAAACGGGTTTTATGGATGATGACTACGGCTTTATCGATGAACCTATTTATAAAGATGCATTATTGACATTAGAAAAAATAAAATAATTTAGCTAAAATACAAAAAAAGAACAAAGGTTGCAGATGAACATCATAGAGGGACAGTTATCACTGGATGGCAGTGAAAAGATCGCGATTATCAACAGTAGATTTAACCATATTATCACGGATAGATTGGTAGAGGGTGCGTCAGATGCAGTGGTGCGGCACGGCGGAAATAAAGACAATATTGATTTAATCCTGGTACCGGGTGCTTTTGAGATTCCTTTTGCTTTGAGTAAGATTCTTGAAAGTGGAAAATATGATGGTGTCTGTTGTGTTGGTGCTGTTATCCGGGGTAGTACGCCGCATTTTGATTATATCTCGGCAGAGACGACAAAAGGGATCGCAAGTGTTGGATTAAAAAGCGCCGTGCCTGTTACCTATGGTGTATTGACAACGGATACGATAGAACAGGCGATAGAGAGAGCAGGCAGCAAGGCAGGAAACAAAGGTTTTGAAGCGATGACTGGTCTTATCGAGATGATAAGCCTTTATAAAAATCTATAAGGATTGATGTGGCAACAAGACACCAGGTAAGAGAAAGTGTGATATCACTTCTTTACGCAAAAGACATTGGCAATGAAGATATCGAAAAGTTTATAGATGAAATTTTTGAAGATAAAAAGATAAGAAATCAACAAAAAGAATTTGCTCTTTCACTGTATGAGGGCGTTAAAAATAACGAAAATGAAATCGATGCTGTGATTGACAGACATCTCAATGAGTGGAAGATAGACAGTGTAGGACACATTGAGCGGGCGATTCTTCGTCTGGGTGCCTATGAGATTCTAAAAACAGATCTTGATGATGCTGTGATAATCAATGAAGCAATCGAACTGTCAAAATCGCTTGCCTCAGATACTGCACCAAAGTTTATCAATGGTGTACTTGATGCCATTCAGAAGGATAAATAGTGCAATTGTGTGTGGCCTTGGATCTACCGACTTTTGAAGAAAATATAGCACTTGCAAAAGAGCTGGCATGTTTTGATATCTGGCTGAAAGTAGGTTTTCGATCATATATCAGAGATGGAAAAAAGATCATCGAAACACTCAAGGAGATCAATCCCCGTTTTAAAATATTTTTAGATCTCAAACTCTATGATATCCCCAACACCATGGCAGATGCAGCAGAAGAGATCAGTCTGCTTGGTGTAGATATGTTCAATGTGCATGCAAGCAGTGGAAAAACAGCGATGCAAACTGTTATGAATCGATTGGAAAATATAGAAAATCCACCCATTGTACTGGCTGTAACGGCACTTACGAGTTTTGATGATAGAGGTTTTCAAGCGGTCTATCATGATAGTATCGAAACAAAAGCGTTGCAGTTTGCCAAAGATGCTTATGAAAGCCATATCCATGGTGTAGTCTGCTCCGCACATGAAAGTTTTATGATCAAGACCCATACCAATCATGACTTTCTTACACTGACTCCCGGTATCCGCCCTTTTGGGGAAGATGCAGGAGATCAAAAACGGGTCGCAGATATCGAGATGGCAAAAAAAGAGTTGGTTGACTTTATCGTAGTGGGACGCCCTATCTACAAAGCAGCAAATCCTAAAGAAGTGGTAGAAAGAATTTTAAGTAAAATCTAATAATATATCAGCTATAATCTCGTTTCTTCAAAATGGACAGGTGGGTGAGTTGGCTGAAACCACATCCCTGCTAAGGATGCGTACTGGTAACGGTACCGAGGGTTCGAATCCCTCCCTGTCCGCCAC
>JANTGR010000102.1 GCA_024762875.1 Sulfurospirillum sp. | reverse complement strand
GTTTTGGTGCTTTTGCCAATGCTATCGTTCGATGAATCAATTTCCCGATGCCGGTTTTACGGGCAGCAGAGACTTTCACACAAGGGATTCCCAAGATATCACCCATCTGTTCATTATCGATGCAAAGTCCCTCTTTTTTGGCTTCATCCATCATATTGAGTGCCAAAATCATCTTTTTGTCATATTCCAATAATTCTGTAGTCAGCAAAAGATTACGCTCGAGGTTGGTTGCATCCACGACATTGAGAATCAGGTCATACTCTCCTTTTTCCAAAAACTCTTTTGTAACCTGCTCCTCCAGGGTGTAATCATTCAGTGAATACGCTCCAGGAAGATCAATAATGCGGATTTTCATCCCTTCATACTCAAAGCTCACTTCTGCTTTCTCAACCGTTACACCCGAAAAATTTCCAACACGCAAGTGGGAATCAGATATGGAGTTGATTAACATACTTTTACCAACATTGGGTTGTCCTACCAATGCAACTGTGATATTTTTCATACTTTTTTAACCTCAATCTTTTCCGCTTCTTCAAAGCGCAAGGCTATGAATGAGCGCCCTACTTCTACTTCAATGGTCTTTTTTTTCAGCGAAAATGCTTTTACTTTGATCTCTGTTGCTCGCATCAATCCAAAAGAGCTTAAACGATGTTTTAACACTTCGTCGCAATTAATTTTTGTTATGATAGCTTTATCGTCTTTGTGTAATTTATCCAATGTCATCATTTTCCCCTAAAATCGATAATTGACATAGACTCTTGCATTGTCAAACTTATCACCACTGATATATTGATTTTCTATTTTACTATAAATTGCATCAAAAGAGAGCTTTTGGCTGTATGCCAGGCTCGCTGTCACATCCAACTCATCACCTTCATGCCCTGCCCTGTCATCCAGCAATGTTTTTAACAATGAAAAAGTTAAACCAGGATAAACAAACTCAGAGCTGTCCCAGTCAACTCCATATGACAGTACACTGCCATCTATGCCGTTTTCTGCCAGTGTCATATGCTGCCCTGAGGTAAAATAGGGTCCTCCGCCAAAACCATTGTCCGCTGCTGCATCCATGGATCTATTATATGCAACAAGTAGTCTCAATCCACTTTCTGTGTCACTGATATTGCCTTGCAAACCATACACTTTGGCACTGCTAGAAGCCGCAAAATCCTGCCATGCAAACTGCAATCCACAATCATAATGGTATCTTCCCATACTATTTTCATACGCAGCTTCTGTATAGATATACTGGGCAAAATGTGGCATAATATATGCCCATCCAGAAATCGATAGATGCTCTATACCTGCATAATCAGCACCCAGGATATGTACACCACTGCCTCCATTGATCTCTGTAAACCTTTCCACTACTGGCGCATCAACTCCCGACATAGATTGCACATAGGCATAAAACACCATCACATCTCTCAGATCCTGATTGACCAGGCTGTATGCCTCAAAATAGTTGGGCACCATCCCGATATCATCACTGTCCAAAAAAGGTGTATCCAGTATCTGCCGCCCTGCAGTCAGTGTTGTATTTTTGTACGCGTATGTCAGATAAGCTTCATTTAAAATCGTATAAGCATTGTTTTCATTGCTGAAAAATGCAACACCGTCTGCATCGTTTTGATTGAATAAAATCTGTGATGTATATATACCAACAGCAGCATGCAGTCCCTTGTATGTTTTACTTTGAAGATGAAAATCTCCACCCAAAGCCACATCTTTTCCTATGAAATCTCCACTATCATGATACTGTATGCCTATTCTCACACCGCCTTCAACTGACGGCTTTAAAACACTCTCCGCTTGCAAAGAAGTGACTAAAACAACAGGCAGAATTTTTTCAATAATCATTTTAATAATCCTTATTTCCGGAAGTATTATAACTCCAATAATCTTAAGTTATTATTAAAATGATAATGATTTTCAATACTTTGGATGCTCACTTTCAATTTCTTCCAGTATAATACACCATGCAAAATATTTTAACCGTCTCAACACTCAACAACCAAATCAAATCTCTACTGGAGACTCACTACCTCAGCGTACTGGTAGAGGGAGAAGTATCCCGTGTTACATACCATACCTCGGGACATCTTTACTTTACACTCAAAGACCAAAAGTCTTCTATCTCCTGTGTTATGTTCAAAGGGAATAACCAACGCCTGAAATTTCGTGTTGAAGAAGGAATGAAAGTGATCATCAACGGAGCGATATCAGTCTATACGCCAAGGGGAAGCTATCAGATAAATTGTGTCACGATGGAACCTTCCGGCAGCGGGGCACTGGCTTTGGCCTATGAACAACTTAAAAAGAAACTTTTGGAAAAAGGATATTTTGAAGCCAGCCGCAAAAAACCGCTTCCCGCTTTTCCCCGACATATCATACTCATCACCTCCAAAACCGGTGCTGCCTTGCAGGATATGAAGCGTGTGGCAGAAAAAAGATGGCCGCTTGTACGTATCACACTCATTGATACAGTTGTTCAGGGAGAGAGTGCTGCAGCCATGATTGCCAGACATATCATGATAGCCGATACGCTAAAAGCTGATATCATCGTGATTGGTCGTGGCGGCGGAAGCCTGGAAGATCTATGGGCTTTTAATGAAGAAGTTGTCGCTAAAGCGATTTATGGGGCAAAGACTCCGATTATTTCAGCAGTGGGACATGAAATCGATACAATGATCAGTGACTATTGTGCAGATCTTCGCGCCCCAACACCTTCTGCTGCAATGGAGCTTGCACTCCCAGACCAGGTGGAAATACAACTCTCACTAGATAGTATCCTCTCACGCTATCATGATAGTTTCCACCGAATCTTGCAACGAAAATCAGAAAATCTCATACATCTTAACACCATGCTCAAACAACACTCCATTGAACGAAAACTTTTCTTTTACACCCAGGAAATAAACTCCCTAAAAGAGCGATACAAAACATATATGCAGCTTGGTTTAGAAAAAAAAGAGCGCGATATCAGCACAAAACACTCACTGTTTGATGAACAATATAAACGTATATTATCTCTTAAAAGTACACAGCTTCAGAGCCTGCAGAGTCTCTTGGAGAACAATAATCCTGCCAAAAAAGATAAAACCGGTTTTGCCCAAATCATCAAAGAGGGGAAAAAATGTAATTTGGAAACGCTACAGGAAGGAGATGAAATCCAGATGCAAAACTCTAAAGCCGTCCTCTTGGCAAAAGTACTCTCAAAACGGCTTATTTGATATCCGCATAGATCTTGTGAATATGCTCATCCATCGGCACCAAATGTAGATCTTTCTCAACAGTGGACAATGGCTGGGAAGAGACAATCGTAAAGTTTTGCCCGACTGAGGCAATCTTTCTGCCATTGATATGCAGAGTATAATGACCTGGCTTCAAGCGATAGCTGATCTGTTCCTGCGGATCGATATGATTCTCTTTTGATTGTATGGCATCAGCATCAGGGTTCTTTTCATTTAAAGTAAAAGGATAGATTCTTTTACCGCTTTTTTCTTCCACCAGATAGGTATCGATATCATTGATGAGCATATCATTGGCACAGCTGCCGCACTTTTGATCGGTATCATCCACCCAGGCTAGTGTCATTTTGAAGTTTGTATAGCCGGTAGAGTTGATGTAATAGCGCTGATTTTCCCCCTGATGAATCGTATCAAGTTTGACCAGGGAGTCTGTGTCATTTTCCATGCTGTCGATGACTTTCACAGCCGCCAGAGCATCAATCGCACCAAAACCACTCTTGTAGTCAGGGCCTGGGTTTTCTATATCTTTGGCACTATTAAAAAGGATCGCTTTGAGCGTGTCAAGTCGTATATTGCCACCCTTGACCTGTTGATAACGTTGTGATAACAAAAGTGCCGTTCCTGTGGCTGCCGGTGTGGCCATAGAGGTACCATTCATCCGAGCATAAGCCGTATCATCATAGTTGGAGGTAGAGAGGACATTGGCACCATCTATCGCAATATCCGGTTTGAGTCGTCCGCCATCAATCGGCCCACGACTGCTGAATGCAGCGATTTTGTTACTTTCATTATCGATAGCCGCTACTGTGAGAACATTTTTGGCATTGGATCCGCCTTTGATCAGTCCCCATTTGGTGTAGGCATTGTCATTTTTATATTGTTCTCCATCATTTCCGGCAGCGACACAGGCTATAATATAAGGGTTATCATGGATAACCATGTCAAAAGCCTTGGATTCACCATCATACTCACCGATACCTTCCGGGCCATCATAGCCATAGGAGTGATTGGAGATCAACACACCATAATCATCTGCCAGTTTTTTCACACTGTTAGCAAAATAAATTTCTGCATAGTTCATCGCATACAACTCAGCCTGATTGGCAAATCCATGTGATTTGTACAGATGGCTTCCTGCTGAAATCATGGTACCTGCGACATGTGTTGCATGCAGCAGGGTATCACTGTTTGTCAGATTGTGAACACGGTTTCTCAGCTCTACATGTGTATCCAGTACCGCTCCACCATCAACCAGTCCCACTTTCATCCCCTGACCATTGAGATTATAGGGTGCCCTCCAGAGTTTATCGGCCTGTGCTTCTATCGCTGAATCGATATTGAGTGCAGTATAACGGCTGGATGTTCTCTCAAAACTGTCTATGTTGCCAATTTTTCGAGCTGGAAGTCTGGATGCTTCTGTGAGTGCATTGGTTTGCAGTGATGATTGTACTGTATTTTCTACAACCAGTCCTTTGCCTTTTTGATAATACCCTACACTCTTGGCACAACTGATTTGCACAACATCATCAAAGCTTTTGCCTTGAAAATCCAGTCTGTCATAATACGCACTCAAGGTGCAGCTGCCTTGTTTCAGTGTCACAGTATCACCGATATTGACAAAGTTATGCATCTTAAAGGTATCACTGGCACTATCATGATAGAGTGTAACGAGGATAGTATCATCTCCGTTATTTTGATACTCTACTTCGCCATCCTGGTTTTGTAGAGATCTTTGGCTGATAAAGTTATCATGCTTATTATATTCGAGAGATTCAACTCTGAGATAATTTTGATTTTGGTATTTGTAACTTTGCACGGTTTGTACTGAGGCAGGCACGAGATACTCATACAAAGTATATCCGGTAAAACCGCTTGGTTTCTGGCTGGTCTTGGCAGTCTGCGCTGGTGACGTGCCATCCGATGTTGTTGGTACAGAACCTGTACTGACTGATGATGAACCACAACCACTAAACAATAATGCCGATATAACAATCAAGGATAATCTCTTCATAGAGATAATATCGGACAAAATACTATTTTCTGCACTCACATAGGCGTATTTGTATCATAAGATTCCAAAGAATCAAAATGCCACTTCTTCTTTTGTAACAATTGTATCAGTTTTTGCAGCTTTTCTCTGCCATGAAACCGGTCTCTAAAAGAGAAATCATGCATCAGCAGGATAAATTTTTCTGCTTTTTTGGTTTTCCCTTTCTGATATATTTTTTCTATATTTTCTACCAGCTTTTCAGGTGTGAGCCAGACTCTGCCATTGCGGCTGTCATACGCCCACTGATAATCCCAGCCATAGATATAAAATCCATTTTGATAGAGCAAATCATAACTGGGTGACTCATCCTGCATCTTGCTGATGATGGCATCATCTGCATGAATATGTGTCAGACGAAAAACATTACGGCCAGCCAGCCTGCAGTATTTATAACCATGATAAGGGTCATCATCAAAGAGTATATCATCCATCTTTTGTAGATCTTTGAGTACTTTTTTTGTATCAGCATAAAAGGCTCTATAATGATCATTGGCATGGGAATAGGTATGGTTGGCAACTAAAATTAAAGGTGCATTGATAGCTGCTTGATAGATTTTTTTATGATAAGCATTTAATCTGGCATGCTTTCCAATCATAAACATTGTTGCCGGGATATGTTCTTGTGAGAGGACAGAGATGATGTTTTCACTCCCGCCTAAAGGGCCGTCATCAAACGTGAGGTACATTGTTTTGTGCACTACCTTCTCTTTTGGAAGCGTACGTTTTGTGATTGTCACTATTTTCGGTGGCACTTTTTCAGCCTGTTCTGCGCTGACAGGGATACGATACTCCTTGTCATGATAACTTACTACATCTTCTGGCAGCTTACTGCATCCTGCAAACAGGAACCAGGAAGCCAAAAAAAGCAGAAACTTTTTCAATATGCTTTTAATCCCGAAAATAGAGAAAATATCTGCGTTGAACTCTCCTGTACTACCCGCTTGAGCAGTCTGTCCATTTTATCCTCTTTTTTCCAATGGGAAACCGACACTTTACTGGCTTGTTCAACTGCTTTTTGTGCATCATGATGGGTACCCAGCATATCGATCAATCCTACTTCTTTGGCACGATAGGCAGAAAAAACATGGGCATCCGCAAAGGAAGAAGAAGCATTGATATCCAATCCTCTGGCTTT
>JANTGR010000101.1 GCA_024762875.1 Sulfurospirillum sp. | reverse complement strand
AAAAGATGAGTTATATGAAACTGCAGAGGATAGGCTATCGGAGATAAATCGACTTGTTAAATTAAAAGATGAGTTATATGAAACTGCAGAGGATAGGGGTAATCAACTAAATAGAGTTTTAAATAGTAAAACTTATAAATTTTTAAAAAAAATGGGTATAGTAAATATATGAAAATAGCAATAGTTAGCAAAGCAGATAGTTTTGGGGGAGGTGCAAGTCGAGTAGCTGAGGAGTTGACAAATTTAGCGAACAAGGATGGTTATACGGTGCATCATTATTGTAGTTGGGCTGGAAAAGGGTACAATGAGCAAAGACGAGGATTATATGGTAGATTTGAAAAAATTGTACGTGGATTGCATTTTGTAACAAAAAAGTTTGGTTTCCCAGAACTCATTCCTTATGAATTGCCATTTTTATTAAGAAGACAGAAAGAACACCATTATGATTTGATACATTTCCATGACCTCTCTTCAGCGATTTCCCCTTTAACTTTAAAGTTTTTATCAAAAAAATTACCAGTGGTATGGACACTGCACGATTGTTCTCCATTTACAGGTGGATGCCTATACCCTATGGAGTGTGAAAAATATCAAAAAGATTGTAGACAATGTCCGCGAGTGGGCGAATGGCCAATCGATTCTTATTTTGATTTAGTTTTTATGGGAAGATGGATTAAGAAAAAGTTACATGAAAGAGGCGATATTCATCTCATTACACCATCACAATGGATGGCTGATATGGCATTATCAAGTAATATGCTGCAACAACGACCAACAGTTATTTCTAATGGAGTTGATGTATCCACTTTTCAAGCTCTAAACAAGCAGGAATTAAGAGAAAAAATGAAATTACCGTTAGATAAAACGGTAATACTACTTTCAGCTGGTAATATACTAGATGAGCGAAAAGGCACAAAATACGCTGTTGAAGCATTACAGCGAATTAGAGAATTAAATCCATATTTAATTCTAGTTGGCTTGATGGATGATCAAGCAAAAGAAATCTTTAAAGACTTTGATTACCTGGAAGCAGGATATTTGTCAGATGATGTCTCGTTAAATGAACATTATGCTGCTGCAGATATATTTTTATTTTGTTCATTAGCAGATAATCAACCGTTAGTTATTTTAGAGACTATGGCATCCGGTACGCCTGCAGTGGGTTTTAAAACAGGTGGTATTCCTGAAATAGTAGAAAATAATCAAACTGGTTTTTTAGTAGAACAAAAAGATATCGAAGCGTTAGAGGAAGCATTAAGAGACACGATTCAAAAACAAACGTATATTTCTTGGGGAAAAAATGCAAGGAGCAAAGCAGAGGAATATTATTCATATGAAAATTTTTTGGATAGACATATAAACTTTTATAATGAAATCGTTGAAAAATATTTAAAAGAGAATCAGAATGAGTTCTAAAGTTACAAAATTTAAGCATCTAAAAGAAGATGTTTTAGCTTTTATTCAAGAAAACAATATTACAACAGTCTCTTTTGATGTGTTTGATACATTATTGCATAGACGATGTGAACCTGATGCTGTAATAGATGGAGTAACATCTTGGCTTAATAATTATCTTTCAACAGAGTTTTCATTTATTCATGTCGATTCACTTTCTGCTCGACATGAGGCTTATGCAAAAATAATTGAACAAAAAGCGGATAAAGGTTTAGATCTTGATACAACTCTAGAAGAGATGTTGCCAGTATGGATAGAGATCATGTTGCCAAGCGATGCAAATGTTGATAGAGAAGAACTGATAACGCTTATATTAGAAAAAGAGTTAGAGTTTGAATTTTCTGCTTGTTATGCAAATATCTTTTCTTTAAATTTAATCAAGGAGCTTAAACGATTAGGACTTAAAGTTATCTATATATCAGATATGTATCTTGGAAAAAAGATTGTAGATACTTTATTGGATAAAAATGGATATCAAAATATTTTTGATGAAGGTTATGTATCAGGGGATTATAGTCTGTTAAAAAGAACAGGGAGATTATTTGAACATGTGATAAATAGTTTAGAGCTTGATCGACAATATACTCTTCATATAGGTGATAATTATGAAGCAGACTATATACATGCAAAAAGTAATGGTTTACGTGCATTTTTTATTGGTGATCGGGCACTAGATTATAAAAAAAATACAAATAAATTTGATTATTTAATGTCTAAAAAAGATCCATTTTGGAAAGGCTTTGCTGTAGCATCATTTGCAAAAAGTACACCTTATGAGATAGGATCGAGTGTAGAGGTATATTCTAAGAGGAATTTTGGCCCTTTATTTGCATCTTTTATCCATAGAGTCATAGAACGTTGTGTGGAAGAGAGAGTTGATAAAATCTACTTTTTATCCAGAGAAGGCTTTTTGCTTGGTATGATATATAATGAGTTGATTGACTCTGTAAAAAATGCATCTACTATACACAGTGCACATTATTTGTATGTATCAAGATTGACAACATTCCTTGCAGCATTGCCTGATGGTAAATTGGGTTTACGTGAAATAAGGTCAATATCTGATAATGTTGGTGGAGCATTATCTATTGAAAAACTTTTATCTCCATTTAAAATAAATCAAGATGAGATACAAAATATTGCTACAAAATATGGGCTCTTGGATATAAAAGCTGTATTGCCACACTTTTATCTTTTCTGGACACCGTTTATCAACTTTATAAATGATAAAGAGTTGCAAGCTTTAGTCTATGAAAAATATTTACAAGCTAAACAATTGCTTATGGAGCTGTTAAAGCAAGAAGGATTTTTTGAAGCTGGAAAAGTTGCAATTATTGATGTGGGTTGGGGTGGTCAGATACAAGAAAATATTTATCAGGCAGTAAAAGAAGAGAGCAATAAACCTGATATTTTAGGTTTGTATATGGCAACAAATTTAAATGCACATACTAGAAAAACACCTGATAATTGGATGGAATGGGTGATTAGTGATGAAGCACATCTTGATTGGGATGGTTTTGCTACATTTGATTTCGTCCAGTCTTTTGAAGCAATAGCAAGGGCACCACACGCAACAGTTGTAGAATATCAAAGACAAAATGGACGTATTCAGCCTGTCTTTAAAGATGATAGTGAAATTTCGCGTCAAGCTGAAATTGAAGATGATCAGAATGTTTTGGGATTAATGCAGCAAGGTATCATGGAGTATGCTCGATACTATAAACAAGGGATACAAATCTTTAATGCAACAGCGAGCGATACAATTCCTTATGCAAAAACGAAAATATCTACGGCAATTAGGTTCCCCTCAAAATTAGATGCGACATATTTATTAAGTCTCAGGAATTCTTCAGATCTAGGAATGAATGATATTTTGGCATTAGGTTCAAATGAAAAAACGACAAAGTTTTCTCTCAATAAAATGAAGCAGTTGATAAGGTCTTCATTTTGGGGATATGGTACTGCTGCAAACTTATGGGGTTTTCCAATGCAGCTATCATTGGTTTTTAATAAATATAAAAACAGAATACCGATGAAAAATAATCCACTCGCACCTGGGATAGTTTGGAGCAATGCTAAGTTAAATGATAAAGAAAATAAATTGAGTAAAAATAGTCAAAATAGAATTATAATTGATGAAAGCTATATTGATCTATGGCAAAAAAATACTCTTATTGGGGAAAAAGGTTCCAAAAAAATACTAAAAAATATATATGACAAACCTATAGGTTTAAAAGAGTTTGTTTTTTCTCAATTGTCATTTTATATAGTAAAAGTATTGATGTTTATTTTTAAAAGACATAATTTTTACTATGCTGGAATCAGTAGAAAAAAGTTTATTTTACGTTATTTTGCAGGTCTATTTGCAGATAATAAATTATTTATAAAAGTTTATAAAAAAATCTTTAAATGAAATATATTCTACCTTTTTTCTACACCCACAAATTCAACCGAACAGGGATAGAAAGCTGGGCATATATATTTGAGTATTACGTTACATTGTTTATTTTCACCTTTTTAGCATCATATCAGAGTGTTGATCTGCTATTGATAGGTTTAACGCTGACAGCATATATGTTGATCTATGAGATCGGCTATATGGAAAACAATGTATATGCCATAGAAAAGGAAAAATCACCGACACTGCGACACAGTGATGAAGAAGCTGATTTTGTCAGGGAGAATTTTTATAAAATCTCTCTGGTGCGTTATCTGTTGGCAGGTGCGCTGGTCGGGGTGATGGCTCTTTGGTTTCATGTATTGTTTTTTATCGTTTTACTGATACTGACAAGAACTGTTTTTTATCTTTACAATATGCAGTTCAGAACCGGTTTGGTGCATCGCCTGCTTTTTATGACGCTTCGCTATCTGCGTTATTTCTCACCGGTATGGTTTTTGGGAGTGCCCGCAGCGGTTTTTGCTGCGATAGTTGCCTTTGTCAATCTGATCAACAATTTTGCCTGGTATGACAGATGGGGAGTGCATCTGCCGCGTTTTTTCGGAACCAAGCTTTTTGATGCGCTGATGTACGGGGGAGTAGGATTTTCCCTGTTACATCACGACCTTGTGATGGCGATGGTTTTATTGTATATGGCAGGGATAAAACTGGTACTTTTTGCTATGGTACTGTTACAAAAAAGGTTTGCAGCAGATGGTTGATTATGACTACATCATCGTCGGTGCCGGTTTTGCCGGTGCGGTGCTGGCGGAGCGGATCGCTACAGTTTTGGATAAAAAAGTACTGCTGCTTGAAAAGCGCCCGCATATCGGTGGTAACTGTTACGATGAGGTGGATAGTTGTGGTGTGCGATTGCATCGCTACGGACCGCACCTCTTCCATGCGGACAACAAAAAAGTGTATGACTATCTCGGCCGCTTCACGAGATGGCAGCCGTATGAGCACAGGGTAGTGGCACATGTGGATGGCAAAGAGGTGCCGATCCCTTTCAATTTCCATACGATCGAACAGCTTTTTTCTCGCCAGAGAGCCGACTTTTTGGAGCGTAAGCTGCTGAAGGTTTGCGGAAAGGATCGCAAAATACCGGTACTGGAGCTTCTGCAAAACAGTGATGAAGATCTGCATGCGCTGGGAGAATTTGTCTACGAAAAGATTTTTGTCAACTACACGGCCAAACAGTGGGGCAAAAAACCCGAAGAGATCGATCCTTCAGTGACCGCCAGAGTCCCTGTCGTGACGGGGTACGACGACCGCTACTTTACCGATCGATACCAGGCGGTGCCGGAAGCGGGATATACTCTGATGTTTGAAAAGATGCTGGCACATCCCAATATCACACTCAGGCTCGGTACCGATGCACTGGAGTGGGTGACCATAGAAGAAGGAAAGCTCTTTTTCGCAGGTGAGCCGTTTGGAGGGAGATTGATCTATACCGGTGAGATCGACGCACTTTTTGGCTACTGTTACGGAGAGCTGGCGTACCGTTCACTGGATCTTCGGTTTGAGAGGGTAGAGAGACCCTGGTATCAAAAGCATTGTGTCGTCAACTATCCAAACGATCATGACTATACCCGAATCACCGAATTCAAACATATCCATCCCGTAGATTCGGAGTGTACGACGATCCTCAAAGAGTATCCGAAGCCCTACCAAAGAGGCAGAAACCTCCCCTTCTATCCGCTTTTTACGGAGGAGAATAGGGCACTGTACGGGCGTTATGCCCATCTGGCTACCTCTGTTTCGGGACTCTTGACGGTGGGCAGGCTTGCGGAGTATCGCTACTACGATATGGACGATATCGTTGCCAGAGCGCTGGAGCTTTTTGAGAAGGAGATCGCCCATGCACTCTAAAATCCTCATCGCCGCGCATAAATCCTGTAAACTGCCCCGAAGCAATCTTTATGTACCTGTCGAAGTGGGTGCCGCTTTGCAAGAAGTACATACCGGTACACTGCGGGACGACATGGGTGATCACATTTCGCGGAAAAACGCCTCTTATTCCGAACTGACGGCGCTCTACTGGGCATGGAAAAACGGCTTTTTCGAGGATGCAAACTGCTGCGGTCTGGTGCATTACCGGCGTTACTTCAGGGGGAGTTTTCCTTTTCATGGCAAAAAGATTCTCTCTAAAGAAGAGATTGCAACGCTGATGGAAGATGCGGATATGATTCTTCCCAAAAAGCGCAACTACTGGATCGAATCAATCGAAAAGCACTATATCCACGCCCATCACAAAAGGGATCTGGAAGTGACCGAAGCGGTGATAGCCGAGATCGCTCCCGAATATATGGAGGCTTACCGGCATGTCATGAAGGGAACGACACTCCATCTCTACAACATGTTTGTGATGCCGGTGCCGCTTTTCAGATCGTACGCCGCATGGCTCTTTGGTATCCTCTTCGAAGTGGAGCAGCGTATCGATATATCGGGGTACGATCCCTATCAGAAACGGGTTTTCGGATTTCTCGCCGAGCGGCTCTTCAATGTCTGGACGCGATATCAGACAGAAGAGAACGGCTTGAAGAT
>JANTGR010000100.1 GCA_024762875.1 Sulfurospirillum sp. | reverse complement strand
AAGTTGACCATTTTCATGCCACCATTTTTGTAGACCATGATATTGACCATTTTCATCAAAGTACCACTTGTATTTTTCTTGACCAGAAAGATAGTAACCAGTCTCTTCACGCACACGCATAAAACTTGTATATATTGCTACATTTGATATTTCACCTGTAGGATAGTAATTAGTTTCCTTTCCAACCTTATCACCATTAACCCAATTTGATTCTTGTCCAATAGTTCCTGTGTCTCTCCAGTATTTTTTCTGTACTCCATGTTCACGGTCATTGACATAAGGAGTTTCCATAAATATCGTTCCATTTGAATTATAGATAATAGCAACACCCTGTTTTACACCTCTAACATAGGGCATTTTTTCGTATATTACTGGGCTTGCTGGATTACCCGTGTAGCTTCTAGATATCCCTTCCTTCAAACCATTTTGGTAAGGTATCTCTCTTATGACATTTTGAAGTTCATTATAGTACTTTTCTACACCATTCTTTTTCCCATCGATATAAGGAGTTTCTTGTTCAAGTTGTCCAGATAGTCGATTATATTTTTTTTCAACACCATTCTGTTTCCCAGCAACATAGGCAGTTTCATGATATAAGACACCTTGATCAGAATACTCTTTTTGAATCCCTTCTTTGCTGCCATTGACAAAAGGAATCTCTTCTTTAAGTTCTCCTGAATCATAATAAAATTTTGCAACACCATCAGGTATAGTACTTTTGATCAAAGGTATCTCCGATCTTATATGTGTAGAAGCATAATATTGACAATCAAATCCATCCCCCTGCGTATCTTCAAGATGTAAGGTATAAGTATCTGCAAAAGGATTGACATCATATATTTTAGGACAGTTTTTAAGAGGTGTGACTGCTTTTATATCTAAAGAGAGCTTTTTTTGATGATCAAAAGGTGCTTGGATATGGGCATTGGTGATGACAACAAGGATGCCATAACTTCGTTGTTTGAAAAGAGTGGTGATATCTTCAATTGTTATTTTCTTTCCTGTATCACCCAGTTTTAATATTGTTTTATCCCTTTGCAAGCTAAAGGCTATGACAGAAGCATCGGTAGTTTCACCTTTTATCTCCAACAATAACTTGGTATCTGACTTACCATCAAATGTTTTAGGGAAGGGAAAATAGAGTAGTTTGCTCTCCCAGTCAGCAAGGGATATATCTTTTTGATAATGCAGGTCTTTTTCTAAATTGACAGTTTTATAGGGCAGCGTTAATTGTACTGGTGCTAAATCATCATAGATTTCACCTTCAATATATGCTCTGATAAAACGGTTCCAAAATAAGATAGGAAAGGCTGAATTGACGTAATTTGTGATATCTAAACTGCCATTATAATAGCGTGTATAGATATCACTAAGGATGCCACTTCCTTTGGTGTCTACAAGCTTTTTAATCATCCCTGACATACCATAACCATAATCCTGTGTATTTTCAAATTTTTTAAATGGGTAATAGAGCGTTCGTTGGTCAACCAGCTCTGAACGATATCCCGATACATAGGCACCTTCTACCCAAACTGAACAGGCTTCATCAAACCATAAAGAGGCATTTCCATGTTTGATTCCCAGCGTTGTTGGATAGTAGAGCGATTGCACAAAATGGAAAAACTCATGTATGGTTGTCGCTTTTAGACCATCTTCACTCTCATTGATATATTGTGTGTTAAAGTCTATATAACTGTAATTATCACTAAAAGCACCTCTTTTAGATTGATTATAGAGTGCAAATTTATTTTTATCACTGCCACCAAAGGATTTGATATTGATTGTCATAGGCCAACTTGTACGGCGCTTTAGATCAAATCCCAGCTTGGTAAAGTAAGCATAGGCATCTTCCAGTATCTCTTCAATATCTAATGCTTCATTAACATAAACATCTGGAAAATGTATTCTAAAGTGACCTTTTGCAGTATCTAGTGTTTTGTATCCCTGCAGTGCGGCCCAGCCGATATCAAAATACTTTCCGATAGAGCGATTTTTAGAAGATGTTGTTTTTGTAGCGGTATTTGGTTCTAACACATACGTGATATAACCATCCTTGACAACTCCTTGAACTATCTTGTATCGCACTTCTGTTGTGTTGAGAGACTTGACAAAGACTTCCATCTTTAAAAGTATCAAGTTATCTTCCGGATGCAGTTGTTTTACAGCGATGGTAATTGGCTTGGAAAAATCTTCCGGCAAGCCTTTTAGGGCGTATTCCCTAAGCGTTTGACTCTTGTCAAATGTTGTGTTGTCCAAAGTAGTTATCGAGATATTGTGATCATCATCAAATGTTTGTGCAGGTACTTGGACAAATGCATTTTCTTTGGTAACTTTGCCACCATTTAGACCGATGATATGACTTTCTTCTTGGACAGGAGGTAGTAGAACTGGTTGTATGTCAGGATCTTTATAATCCATACAGCTTGCTAAATAGAAGGACAATAGTATGAGCACCAATAATTTTGATAGTGTGATTAACATAAAAACTCCTTAATTAAATATATCTAATTATAACATTGTAATTAATACATATTTCTTAAAAAGTAAATTATTTATTACCAAAAGAAGATGTGTAAAAGTATCTTCTTTTGGTTTTTGACAAAGCGTATCTAGTTGCAGCAGCAGTCAACAACTTTTTCGACGACAACTTTTTTGTAGGCAGTATATTTTTGTGTGACCATTTTATGTCCGACTACATTTCCACAGCAGTCTTTTACAGGGACACAGACACTTTTGCATGCTTCATAAGGTACCATTTCAACCACCTTTTGCACACATTTTTGGACAGTACAACATTCTGTTACACAACAGTCTGCATTTGCAACAGCTGCAACCATTACACTCGCCAGGAGTATATTTTTAAGATTTTTCATATTAGCCTCCTTGAAATAATCTGTAACATATTGTAACATTTTAGCCATTGAAATAGTTATAAATATTTTACCTAATTAAATAAATTAAGACTTTATGATAAAAAATGAATATTTTTTTATTTAAGTAATTTTTTATATTTTAAATGATGATATTTTGTAAATTATTTATGTAAAATATTGATTTAGTGAATACTTTGTTGCGGGTAGATCGTTATGAAAGGTTTGGACTTATCATGATAGAGTCAATCTTGGTTTATACTACCAACTGTAGTTCACTGAGATGCCATTTTTGTTTTGACCAAAACTTGGAAAAACTTCAATATTTTTATAAGGTGTGGCAAAATACCAGGATGAAGCGATTGCGATAAAGGCACCTGCTAGAACATCATGTGTATGGTGGCGGTTGGAGTGGATCCGGCTATAACCGGTATAAATAGCAGCAGCATAGGCAGGTAATGCATATCGCCAGCCATAACGCTTGTGGATGAAGCTTGCTCCGGCAAAAGCAGACGCTGTGTGTCCAGAGGGGAAAGAGTCTTTTTCATCTGTATCGGGGCGTTTTTCCCGGATAGTATATTTCAATGCCAGTGTCGTTGCCATTGTGGTACCGTATGACTTGTAAAACTGCATCTGTCCTTTTTGATCATCCAGATAAAGTGCCGTACCAAAAGCAGTTGCCGGCAATAAAAGAGCCAGAACATCTCCTGCTGTCTGGGTGGCACTTTTGGCAAAGAGTGTTGCAGTTGATAAAGCAGCAAGAAGCAATAAAAAGATTGATTTTTTAAACATACGAGATTCCATTTTTAGACCATTTTACCACTATCATGATAAAAAAGTGATTGCGTGTTCAGAACACTCGATTTTCTAAGTTTTATCGGAGTAAAATCGGCAAAAATCAATATTCTATATCTAAAAAGCTGGCAAACATGTTTATATTTGATACGCTATCATTACTTTTTGTCTTGTTGATTGCTTTGGGTGTTATACCCAATCTTTTTTATACTTTTGGATATCTGTCACATATCCAACGCAAAAGTCATTTTTTGATTCATTATTTTACTTTTATTTTTTCTATGTTGGGTGTTGTGACTGCAGGGAATGCACTTGTTTTTCTCTTTTTCTGGGAGCTGATGAGTCTCTCTTCCTGGCAGCTTATCCTGACTGAAGTAGAAAGTGAAGAGACGATAAAAGCAGCACGATTCTATTTTTTGATGACCCATTTTGGTTTTGTATTTTTACTTTTGTTTTTTCTGATTGTGACCAATGGTGATTTTGAATTGAACTTTGCCCAGATGCAGAGTATAGCTGCTTCTTTTAAGTACCCGACATTGCTTTTTTTCTTTTTGGTTTTAGGATTTTTGAGTAAAGCGGGAGCCGTACCGCTGCATGTATGGCTTCCCTATGCCCATCCGGCAGCACCCTCTCCAGTGTCGGCATTGATGAGTGGTGTGATGTTGAAGATGGCAATATACGGTATGTTTCGTTTTATGTTTTATGTTTTATCACTTTGGGAGTTGGAGTGGGGTGTGCTTGTCTTGATTATGGGAGCACTTTCGAGTCTGATAGGCGTCTTATATGCATTGAGTGAACATGATATTAAAGCACTGTTAGCCAATCACTCTATCGAAAATATCGGTATTATTTTGATTGGTTTTGGAATGGGTATGATTTTTTCAACGCTTTCATTGCCGACACTGAGTAATTTTGCATTTATTGCAGCACTGTTTCATACCTTTAATCATATGAGTTTCAAATCTCTTCTTTTTATGAGCGCGGGATCTGTACTACATCAGACACATTCAAAAAATATTGAAAAATATGGGGGTCTGATCAAATCCATGCCAATCACAGCATTTTCATTTTTGCTGGCTTCCATCTCTATCTCTGCATTGCCGCCTACCAATGGATTTTTGAGTGAGTGGATGACTTTCCAGGCGCTGCTTGGCTCTTCTCATATTGATAATATTTCGCTTAAATTGGCGATTCCTTTTTCTATCTTTGCCCTTGCTTTGACGGCAGGTTTGGCAGTAGCCTGTTTTGTGAAGGCATACGGTATCACCTTTTTGGGACTCTACCGAAGTGACAATGCCAAACATGCCAATGAGGTCAATACGCTGATGAAAATCGGAATGCTGCTGATGTTGGCAGTAGTACTTTCTCTGATGTTGTTTGCACCATTTTTTATCCATCTTTTTGATGATGCCATGTTGATGCTTACTTCACTCTCTACCTATGATAAAATCTTTCCAAATGGTTTTATGTCTTTGCATGCAGTGTCAAATAACGGTGGCGTGGTTTCTCCACTGGTACTCTTTTTTGCACTGTTGTTTATCACCGCATTGCTGCTCTTTGTATATAAAATGCTGGGTATCAAAGAACGGGTACATGCTACCTGGGCGTGCGGTTATCGCACAGGGTCAAGGACGCAGTATTCTGCCACAGGATTTGCAGGGCCCATCCGCCGTTTTTTTACCTGGCTGTACAAACCACAGGAAGATTTTGAAAAAGATATCATTGCAGAGGACAAGAGCAAATTTACAGAAGCAAAATACGCGGTACATGTCAAACCGCTCTTTGAAAAGTCTCTTTATCTCTCGGTTGCGGCAGGAGTGAATATGATCAGCTATTATATGTATCGCTTGGCACATTTTGAGCAGACACGTTATGCTGCGATGATTTTCAATCTCATGCTGATAGTTCTTTTTAGCTATCGTATCTTTACCCGTGAATTTAGTTGGGCGACGTTAGCATTGGAATCAGTTGTGATGTTGATTTCTGTGAAAGTACTCATTATTGGAGAAAAAAAATGATCTGGTATATTGTAACGCTTATCGTGTTGGTCTTGATAGCGCCTTTGCTGATGAGTTTTATCAAGGGTGTCAAGATGATTATGCTCTATAAAAAGCCCATATCTATTTTTCAGGGATATCGGGATTTTAACAAACTGCTGGGTAAAGAGACGCTGGTCTCCAAAGAGAGCAGTGCCATTACCACGATCGCTCCCTTTATTGTGCTGGCACCGCTTTTACTGACACTTTTCTTTTTACCGCCTGTTGTTGGCGGGGCGTATTATGTCAATTTTGTAGATGCTTTTACGATTACAGGGTTGATCTCTCTTTCGACATTTTTTTTGATGTTGCTGGGACTTGACAGTGCCAGCGCATTTGGTGGTATGGGAGCAAGCAGGGAAGCTTTTATCTCTGCCTTGGTAGAACCCGCTATGATACTGACTATTTTCTCGGTCTCCATGATGGCAGATGATCTGGGTGTTGCACAGGCCAGTGTCAATCTGGAAACACATTTTCCCAAAGAACATATGGCTTCTTTTTTATTTGCCGGGATCAGCTTTTTTATTCTTTTAGTAGCCGAAAATGGCAGAATCCCTGTGGATAATCCTGAAACACATCTGGAACTTACCATGGTGCATGAAGCCATGATTCTGGATATTGGAGGATTTTATCTTGCACTTATTGAGAGTGCGGCAAGTATAAAGTTCATCATATTTGCTTCTCTTTTTGCTTCTTTGTTTTTACCTTTTGGGATGGAGCTTGCACCTTTTTGGGCGATGCTTGTTTTCATTTTGAAGTTGATTTTTATCGCTTTTTTAGTGGCTCTTTTGGAAGTCAATACTGCTAAATTGAGATTATTTAAAGTACCAAATCTATTGGGAATTGCCATCGTC
>JANTGR010000099.1 GCA_024762875.1 Sulfurospirillum sp. | reverse complement strand
TATAGGGGAGGGGAACCATAAGTATAACAGAAAAAAACTATTAAATCAATAGTTTTGACGCAAAAGTTAACGCTGCTGTCTCACTTTTTAGTATAAATTTTGTCTTTAAGCCTATTTTGTTACTGTTTTGTAACTTTTCTCGCTCATTTTCCGAGAAACCTCCCTCACATCCTATCATGATAGTCTCCACACCTTCATACTCTAAATCACCCCCAAAATCAACAACAGAAAAATTTGCATACTTCTGCATCACTTCATCCAAAGTACCAAGCACTTCCAATGCCATCAAGTCACTTCGTCCACTTTGCTGACAAGAGTTTATCAGTATCTTTTGCATTCTCTTTAAATCCGGCTTGAAATTTTTCTGACTTCGTTCACAGTAAAAGAAGCTTATCTTGGAGACACCTAGCTGATTTAACATCGGTAAAGTTTTTTCGATGACTTTCGTGTCGATGATACACCAAAGTATGTGAAGAGATTTTTCTAAAGCTTTGTTATCATGATGACTCTCTATCATGATAAGTTCTGCTTCTCTTTTGTTTATGCTTTTTACTTCATAGGTATATACCGTCTCATCTTTGAGATTTCTAAAAGCCAGGATTTTTCCCACATCATAGCGTCTGACTTTAAAAAGGTACTTATGTTCTTCCCCACTGAGGACAAGTGTTTTTTCTCCCGCTTTTTCACTATAAAGAAACTGCATAAGTCACCGCTGAGAGTACCACTATCATGATAAGATCCAAGGTATACTTTTTTAGTGCATACTTTTTAAATACTGCTTGTGAAGAGGGATTTTTAAGATGGGTTTTTTTATAGATGCTGTTTTCTTTGATGCTGGTGGCTATCATATGAAGCATCACAACAAGCATCACATACGCCATCACACTCACATCAAACTTCGCCACCGCCATGACCACCAAACCAGTGAAAAAGAGTGTCGCTAAAAGCGCACGATGATACAGGCTCACAGCTTCATACTGACGAGAGAGCACATCAAAGGATTTATCTGACTTTAACACCATCAAACCCCACACAATCACCGCGAATATGAGAAAAATAGACCCCAAATGCAGCTTTATTGCTATAGAAATCATATCTTGCATACACACTACCCTAGTTTTTTGCCGATATTATAGCAAAGTGAGTTGATACTCTGGTATGAAAATTGCTATAACACAGAAATCACACGGAAAAACAGAGGTTCGCAATGAAGTCTATCAATATGGCATTTATTATCTTACTGTTGCCAATATTTCTATTGGCCGCAGGTTCTAATATCCCAGCTCCTATACTCGACTACCATTTTGATGCATGCTCTTGGGATGACACAACGGGTGAGATCAACGACTCTGCAAATGACAACAACGCCACTGCCAAAAACGGCACCTACCCCATCAGCGGAAAAATCAATAACAGTGCAGATGTCAGAGGAGATAATTATATAGAATTGCCCACAACACTTGCCATAGATACCTGGTCGATGAGTTTATGGGTCAAATTCCCCCTCAGTACCGCTGGTAAAAAAAAATATGGCGATAATTACTATTATGTAGTAGCATCCGTAGAAGGAGCAGGAGATCTTGCCTACCTGACACATAAAGATGGTAATAGTGATATCAAATGGGGGGTGTATGATAACAACCAAAAGGTAAAATCAAAAGATTTTCCAGACAATCTCACAGGCTGGCACCATTTGATGTTTGTCAACAATAAGTCAAAAACCAAGCTCTATATAGATGGTACTTTTCAAAACGAAGTAGGAAAATATACAACAGGAAACCTGAAATATGTCGCTACTTCATCAGATGATCCTGCTGGACAATCTATAGGCGCAGCAATAGATGAATTTAAGATCTATGACGCTGTTTTAAACGATACACAGATACAAGAACTGTATGATAATGAAAATGCAAAAGATAACTATGACGGTACTCCCAGGGCTATACCTGGATGTCTTTTAATCGCTGATTACCATTTTGACAGATGCACATGGAGTGGTGCCACAGGTGAAGTTATTGACTATAGTGACAATGATAACAATGCTACTGCTCATGGGACAGTACCTCTCCCAAGTAATGGGAAAATAAATCAAGGTATTGATTATCAGGATAAAGATGCTTCGATTTATATAAAATCCGATCAACCAATTGATAGAAATAATATGCAAGCTATCACTGTTATGGGCTGGGTGTATGTCTATCATGGCACAAACAATAGTTGGGTTGCCGGATGGCTTCTTTCACCTGATGGTGAAGATAATAGTGGTAATTCCAGACAACCTGCATTGGGTATTTATCTAAAAGATGACAATGATGTAAAGTTTGATTTACGAAATGATGGGGTAGATACAAAAAATATCGGTCTAAATAAAAGTAGTGGTACTATCGGTTATGAGAGTTGGCATCATATTGCACAAGTAGTAAAAGGTAGAGAGATAAAACTTTATATCGATGGTAATTTAACAGATACCATAACATCCGACGAAGATTTTAAATACAACAATGGATATTTTTATGTGGGTTCTAAGCGATATAAGAAAAATTCTAAATTTGATGAAGTAAAAATATTTAATGCATCACTGACAAATAACCAAATCCAAACTATCTACAACAATGAATCCTCCCACAAAAACTACGACGGTTCCAATCGCGCAGTGGTCGATTGTAGCGAACCTCTACCACCCGCTTCTTTTTTCGATGTCTGGGATATCACCAGAAACATCAACGATCGCAACATCTCCACCAAGATCGCTGCACAAAGTTTTGATCTCACCCTTGCCGCACTCGACGAAGCGAACAACGGCTATCAGGACTTCAACGGCACCGTCTGCACACAGGTTGTCGATGCAGGACATGGCAACAGCCCCAAAAGCGGATGGATCAAGAGCCTCTTTACGGAGACAAACAGCACCACCGTCACCTATAACATCCCCACCGCCATCCAGAACACCAGAGTCAACATCACCTGGAAAAACAACACCGATACCGGCTGTCCCCTTGCCGATGAGGACAACAGCACCCTCTCAAGTGACAATTTCGCTGTCAGGCCGCAAAAGTTTATTTTTCAGGGGCTGCCAAGTGGAAAATTGATTGCAGAACACCCTTATACATTTCAGATTAGCGCAAAGGATGCACAAAACAACACCACATCAGAATACAATCAAAGCATCACCCCAACTTCTACTCTCCGTTTTAGGGAAAATAGTATTAATGATGGATCACTTCAGGGATCTTTCTCATTTTCTCCCTCCCCCATCCAGTTTGTCAATGGATTAAGTAATGAAAACAACCTCAGTTTTAATGATGTTGCGATAGTGACTTTGGAACTAAATGATACCAGTTGGTGTGCAGTAGATAGTGATGATACCCCTGTGACAGAGAGAACCATTTATAAAGAACAAAATCTCACTTTCATCCCTGACCATTTCAATGTCAATTTCAATACGCCTATCATGACAAACCATTTAGACGGTAACTTTACCTACCTTTCCAATGACCTCAACATGAGTGCGTGGCTTAAAAACCTCTCTGTTACCGTGACGGCAAAAGGTGAGCACAATGCTACGATGACCAACTATGAAACACCTCAGTCGCTCTTTTATGCCAATGATATCAACATCACAACAGCACTTCATGTCCCAAACAGCCCTATCATGATAAGCCCGCCCAGCTCACAAAATAATGCACATCTTACTTTTATAGATGGTGTAGCAGACTTAAATTATAGTGATGTGCGATTTAATTATCCAAGAGAGTATCAAACCCCACACAATCCTATCATGATAGATGGCAGTGAAGCCAATCTCTCTGTTTTTGTTGCTGATGTGATAGATACAGCAGTAATAGGCGAAAAGAATAGTACATTTGCAGGTGATGCGACATTTTATTTTGGGAAAACTGTTACAGAAGATGTTAAAACCGGACAAAACAGTGTCCCTGCCAAGACAGTGCTAGAGATTTACAGTCCGACAAAACTCAGCGGCTTTGAACAAGTCACAGAAAACTGGTATGTGAATAAAGAAGATAACTTTAGTACTATTATAGGGTTGATGGCAAAAGAGAGCCGTGATATCAACTCCGCCACCTCAGCTTATGCCACAGCACAAAACCTCACAACTGCCAGCAAAGGTTATATCAATTTTAATGTGATCAATACCCACAACAAGGCTTATAAAGTTTTTTATCATCTCAATATTCCAAAGTGGCTCTGGTATAGCCGATACAATGACTACAATGCGACAGAAAACTGTAGTGAACATCCCTGCTTTGAGTATATTTATACCTCTGCAAATACTAATATCACAGGTATCAAAAGCGGAGACTTCAATGGAAGTGCCTTTTCCCATGACTTCAACAGTTCAAACAAACGAAAAGCTATAAAGTTGCTACGATGAAACAGATGAGCTTGAACCAAATATGTGGCGTTTGTTGCAATGTTCCTCTTAAAGAAAACCATAAAATAAGCAAAGCCTTTACACTCATCGAAATCATCTTTACTATCATTATCATGGCAGGAATATTTATGGTCATTCCCAAGATCATCATGGCTGCTACTAAAAATGAGAGTTTCGCTGCAAAACAGGATGCTTTTTTCAATACTGCCTCACTCATCAAAACAGCTTCATCATTGGCCTGGGATGAAAACAATACAGAAAATCTCGGTATCTTGAAAACTGCACTCAACAATATCGAGTGCAACAGCAGTACGGACTTTATCCGTATAGGCAGTTTTTTATCTGCCAATGCACGCACCTGCAAAGATAATCTTCAAGCTTCTGCTATTCAAAGCGAAGAAGGCAGTGATTATCTAAACTTTGATGATATCGATGATTTTAACGGTATGCATATTGATGTCACCGCCAAAGGGGAAAAGAAATATCTCATCTCCACCGATGTTATCTATCTGAAAAATATCGGCTGGATTGGCAGCCCCAAAAAACTGACCATTGATCTAGGCGCAGCACAGCCCTCAAACAGTACCAGCAATATTAAAAAACTGACAACCACCATCAAATACAATGGCAAAAAATCAATCGACCACAATAAAACTATTGCAGCTTTTACATACTACTCTGCCAATATCGGTCAGTTTACACTGGCAAAAAGGGAATGGTGATGAGACGCGGTGGATTTACGATGATCGAATTGGTCACAACCATAGTCATCATGGGCATACTTGCAGGCGGTACCTATATCTCACTTTCCAAGCTCTATCTCAAAAAGGCACGATCCAAGGCACTCTCAGAACTCTCATTTGACTCTGCCCGCATCGCAAACCAAATCTCCGCCCTGTTGTATGAACGCGTCCCCGCTACTGCTATCGGCTACGATATGACACATGACAGTTTTGAATCCATCTACTCCTTGAGTCAGCAATACGGCATACTGGAGTGGATCAGCCAGGATTTTGAAAACTATAAAGCCAGATATTACAGTGCTTTGATTGATTTTGATGCCTGTGACAAAAATACCCTGATGCTCACATCACCTGATACCAACATCACAAAAGTTCTCAACAGTGATCCAGACACAGCGTTGATGTTTGCCGGCAGTTTTGATGAAGGAGATATTTCCTATAACAGTGATGCAAGCGACTATTTCGGCTGGCATGGCCACCAGGCATCCCATATCTTTGGTATCAAGCCAGCTTCCAAAGATGAAAATATTACGCTCGACACAAAACCGGATACGCTTTACGAAAAATACTATCTGGTCAATCAAGCCTTTGCCATTGCAAGAGCCAGTGATATCAATGCCAGCTGTAACAGCCTGCAAACGTTGCAGACAACAGACAATACCCTGCTGCTTTTTTACAACTACAAACCATGGAAAGGTGAAAATTTTTGTGATGATGCCAATGCCACCATCCTTTCCAGCGAAGCTGGTGGATTTGAAGCAGCATTTGTCAATGGCAATCTACAGTTCAATCTAACCCTGCAGCGCACCATCAAAAACAGCGGGAAAAAAGTACGCATTGAAGTATCAAAAGAAAAAGTGGTTTTTTGATGCGAAGAGGTTTTGGGATGATACAGGTGATATTTTTTATGTTGATTTTATCAACCATCCTTACAATCACGATGAAATATGCGACGATAACAACCAAACAGACTGAAGATCTCTATCTCAGAGAACAGGCTGAGCTTTTCATGCAAAGCGCAATAGAATTGGCTGTTTTTGGAATCAGTACGCAGGATAGAAGTGCCGGCTGTCTCAATGAGATTCATATCTTCTCTGACGATAAGCGTTTTATAGCTGATATCAATATCACCAACTACTATCTGATCAAAACAGCAGGATGTGATAGAGAAAAAATTATCCAGACAGAAGAGTCAAATGGTATGGTTTCCATGGATGTTATGGTAAAAACAGACGATACCAATCCCAAAAACACGCGTCCCATCAGACTCACCAGACGAACAATGCAAAGGCCCTAAGATGAAAGCAATAAAACACAGCGGATTTACCATCACTGAATTGATCTTTATCATTATCATCCTAGGGATCCTTGCTGGCGGTGCTGTCATGAATATGCCTGACAACAGACTCCTTGGCGATATCAACTTTGTGACAGCCAACATCAAACAAAAACAGATGCAGGCGCTAACCTATGATCTATACGACTTTAAC
>JANTGR010000098.1 GCA_024762875.1 Sulfurospirillum sp. | reverse complement strand
TTCGTTAATCTGTTTTAACACATCAGCTGCTCTACTTTTCAGATAACTAATAGGTTTAATATCTTCGGTTAATTGCATAGCTAACTCCTTTTGGTCTGAAAATGATACCAAATTTAGACTTGTTTTGCAAGTGTGCACTAGCGGCTAAATACAAAAATATGTATCTGTTTCAATTGTTTTTTATTTCATCATGATAATACATCTTTAGCTCGATATCTCACCCCCGTTGGGGATACATATTTTTTTGCTATAATTTGTTATCTTTTATATTGGAGTTTGAAATAAATTTGATAATCTAAAATGCACATTGGCATCAATCTCTAATCTATTTTGGCTAAATCTTTTTTAACGGTCTTTTTCATGATAAGGGTGTTTTTACTGGCATTCGCCCGTAAGTATGCTCCATCTACTGCGACTAAGTCGCCAGTGATGAGTTTCAAATCTTTGATAAGTATGCTAAACTCTCTGAAGATTGTCTGCAACGCTTTTGGGTTGTTTTTTCTAAAGTTAGCAATGGTTTTGTAGCTTGGTGTTAATCCTTGGGTGCGCCACATCATCTCGATATTCCTACTTATCTCTGTTTCTAGTTTTCGACTGCTTCTTATCTTGTTTAGGTAGCCGTATATATAAATTTTTAGTAGTAACTTAGGATGAAATGCTGGTTGTCCATCTTTTATCAAACTTTTTTTGGTTTTTAACTTTAGCGATGAAATATCGAGTGTATTGACATACGCTTCTATAGCTCGAACCATATTATTTTCATCCACCAATTCTTCCAAACTTGGTGGAAACATCAGTTGTTGTTTTCGGTTTAACCCTTGTTTGTATAATCCCATTTTTAGCCTTTTTCTATATATGTATTATACTGTTTTATCGCTGTTTGGATATGATGTTTTTATCTACTTTGTGTTGGGAGTTCTTTCACAGTCTCAATGATTTGTTATGAGTTTCAGTGACTGATCTCCTCACGCGTGTTGAAATCCATCAAGTATTGAAATTCCTTTTCTTGAATGTCTTTGACGTAAAATTTGTCTTTGTATTTCAATATCACTTCATCGTTAGAAATTTGCAATCGAAATTCATCATTAATAATTGTGATAGGCGTTATAATGGAATCAGCAGGCAAAAGCATGGGTTCTTTCCAGCCTTTTTGATTTTTGGAAATCCAGTTTTTTATTCTTGTAAATTCAGGTGAATCTGCTCTTAATCTGTATGGGCCAAATGATTTTTTATTTTTGTAGAGAAATAATTTTATGTTCTCTTGATTTGAAACTCTAAAATTAACTTCTTCTTTACAACCACCTAAAATGGATACTTGTAAAAGAGAAATGATCAAGATATATACTTTCATGTCATTCCGCCTCATAACTATTTATTAACTAAACACAATATACCTATCAAACCTTAAATCGATAAATACCTCTTATCTAAAATGTATGTTTAACAGTGTAAAAATAAAAATTTTATTTCATTTTAAAATATAATTACCATAAAAGTAAATAATATATTACTATCAGTTCAGTTTCAATATGTTGTTTAATACGGAAATAGCCATTAATTTTACATTTTGTTAAGTTAATTGGTCTATACAGTATCCAACCCTAACATTTCAAAATCCATGCCAAAAAAAAGCAGTATCAAAAAGACGACCAGTACAAGTCCCGCAGCAATGAACATAACACACATCAAACTGATTTTATGTTAGTCTTTCAAGAGTGACTCAAAGCGACATTTTGTTACACTGTTTTTATGAATTATATAGGTTCCAAGCGGCGTGTTTCTTCCTTTATCAAAGAGAGTATTGTGGATGTAGTAGGGGGAGATTTAAGTCAAAAAACTTTTTGTGATATGTTTGCCGGTACGGGTGTGATAGGGCGAACATTTAAAAAAGATGTGCAAAAAGTGATCGCCAATGACCTGGAGTACTACAGCTTCGTTCTCAACAAAAACTATATCGAAAATCACCGACCTATAGACTATCATGATAGATTGCAGATGCTGGAGGAGCTTGCACCCCAAAAGGGCTTCATCTATCAGCACTATTGCAAAGGCGGCAATGGCGAGAGACAATACTTCCTGGATGAAAATGGTCAAAAGATAGATGCGATGCGCAGCAAGATAGAAGAGTGGAAAAATCACGGTGAGATCGATGATGATATGTACTTTTTTCTGCTTGCATCCCTGCTGGAGAGTGCCGACAAAGTAGCCAATACCGCTTCCGTGTATGGTGCCTATCTGAAGCATCTTAAAAAAACAGCCAGAGAGCCTCTGGTTTTGGAGCCCGCACTGTTTGAGGAAAATGAAAATACCCACGCAGTATTTAACAAAGACAGCAATGTTCTCATCGATGAGATAGAAGGAGACATACTCTATCTGGATCCCCCTTACAACGAGAGAGAATACGGCGCAAACTACCACCTCCTCAATACCATCGCACGTTATGAGACATTTATACCACGCGGTGTCACAGGACTGCCGGAGTATAACCGTTCCAACTATACCAAGCGCACAAAAGTAAGAGCCAGTTTTGAAGAGTTGATCCAAAAAGCAAAATTTCGCTATATCTTTGTCTCTTACAACAACGAAGGGATGATGGGGGAGGATGAGATCAGGTCTATCATGATGCGGTATGGAAGTTATGATTTAAAGACGATGCCTTATAAGCGTTTTTTGGCTGACAAAGCAGGGCGCAGAAATATCAAAACGATCCAGACGCATGAACACCTGCATCTGCTGGAAAAATCAGGATGAACAGGATAGTTTCAGATTTTTGTGTTTGAGTGGGGTTTCTTTGGCGTATCTTTCACAGCCTGGATGTTCATCAAAAGGTGCTTTTGCAAGCCGCATTAATAGCTCTACCCCAGAAAAGTCCCCCTTCTGCGCCTGTTCGATCGCCTCTTGGAGCATATAGTTTTTTAGAACATATTTTGGGTTTGCCTTTTGCATGGCTTTGCATCTTTCATCGCTAGGGCGCTTTTCTTTTTTCAATCTTGCATCATATTGATCCAGCCACGCTTGCAGTGGCTTTTTAAACTGCACAAGACCCATCAAAGCAGTGCGATCCCCCGCATAATGACTCAATGTCCTGAAAAAATAGGTAAAATCAAGATGCAGCTCCTGCATAACCCTAAAGAGCTCACCCATCAAAGCCGGGTCTTCCTCCTGCGCATTTTCCAGTCCCAGCTTTTCTCTGGTGATGTTTATTTGTGCTTGGTAAAAGTGATGGTTGTATTGGTCTAGTATCTCTTTCATCGCATCGATATTGACTAGTGGAGAGAGGGCATTCATCAGCATGGAAAGGTTCCACATACCCACCTGGGGCTGATTGTTAAAGCTATATCTACCATGATGATCGGTATGGTTGCAGATATAGTTGGCATCAAATTCATCCATAAAGGCATATGGCCCATAGTCGATAGTGAGGGAGGCGATGGACATATTGTCTGTGTTCATGACACCATGGTTAAATCCCACGCCCATCCATTTTGCTATCATGACAGCTGTATCTTTGACGACTCTTTGAAACATTTTGATATAGGCATCCCTGTCACCTATGAGATCGGGAAAACTTTCCTGGATTGTATAGTCCGCCAGCGCTTCCAACTCAGCATGTTTTTTGGCATGATAAAAATACTCAAAACTGCCAAAGCGTATCCATGAAGGGCTCATGCGAAGCACGATGGCACCGCTCTCCCACTTTTCGCGAAAGATCTTTGACTCTGAACCGATGATAGCCATAGCCCTTGTAGTAGGGATACCCAAACCATGCATCGCTTCACTCATGAGGTATTCCCGGATAGAAGAGCGCAGTACCGCCCGCCCGTCTCCGTCTCTTGAGTAGCGCGTTTGTCCCGAACCTTTCAGCTGCAGGTTCCAGCCGTTGACAGCGCCTAGATTGAGTGCTCTTCCATCACCCAAACGTTCCACAAAAAAGCCAAATTGATGCCCGGCATAGCACATGGCATAGGGTCTTGACTGGGGATGGATCTCGCCACCGTTGACAAAATCCAAAAATGCTTCGCTATAGAGTTCATCATGATCCAATCCGATCAGATCAGCTGCATCAGTGTTGGCATGGATGAGAAAGGGGGCTTTAAGCGGGGTAGGCTTTGTTTCATGATAAAAGATATCATCCAGTGCCAAATAGTCACTTTTAAATTGTAAGTCAGATAATTTCATAGGTGTATTATACTATAAAATTCTCTGATAAAACCTACGATTTAGTGAAATGTTATACTCTAACCTAAAATGAATCAAAAGTTAAAACACACGACCACAAGAGTATAAAAGTTAGCATATATAATATCATAAGACAAATATTTATTAAAAAGTATTGACATAATGCATATATATTTGGTATAATTCGGTAATAGTGCACTAGAAAGGCAAGAATGTTAAGTGACAGACAGATTGCTAAAAAGTTGCAAATGAGCTATGATACCCTGCTTAGATGGAAAAGAGAGAAACCTCTTTTGTACCATCATATCAGAGATGGGTTTGAGCTTAAAGAGTTGGCACTTGAGATGGATAAGCATCTCAAAGCGATCTATCGTCAAACACAGTTTATAAGACTCAAAGAGCGTGTTTGCAAGCAGAGTATGCGGCGTTATCGCGTCATTTCCTGTGAACTGATACCTGAAGGAGCATTTAAAAATGCTGCTCAGCTCTATTGGGTCAGAACAGATGACAAAGAGTCACTCAATGTACTTCTGAAAAAGGAAGAACTTGAGTTTGAAGAGAATGAGATGTATATCAATATATTTGATTTTGAAGCACATAGTGCCGAAGATGAAAGTGAATGGCTGATATCAAACAATTTAAACATCCATGATATCAATGACTTTTTCAATTGGTACTTTACTTTAGATAATTAAAAAGGATCTATGATGAAAAGAGAAGAAAAAAATATCAGAAAAGTTGCATTAATGGAGTTTGATGCCTGTGAGAGTGCTGTCATGGACAAACTGAATACTCTCTGGGTTCAGACAAGAGATTTGGATCATTTTAATGTTCTGGTCTATCCTATAGATATCATGATAGAGAAGGTTGAAGAACTTTATCCTGAAAAATATATCAATATGGATGACTTTTATCACTATACCTGTGAAAATGGTTCTCAATGGCTGATATCACAATCTGTTAATTTAGATGACATCGACAAATTTTATCAAGCATATTTACATATGGATGAGTTGTTGCTTGACGAAGCCGCTTAAGTAGGCAGGGCAATGGTTTTGGCTGGCTGAATCTTGTATGATATATGCCATCAAGTCCATTGTAAACCCTGCTTTTTTCGTACGTAACAAGAAGCTAAGAGAGATTGAGCGCAGTGATATTCATGCGGTAGAGGTAGATACCGTCGAGTACGACATCGTTTATCTTTTCATTGACAAAGTTGATTGCGAGTATCTCATCTCCGGTATTTACGACTGAGTTGAGTAGTTCGAGAATAGGTGCATTGTCAGAAGCAAGGACGATATCCGAGAGTTGCAGTTGCGGCAGTTGCAGTTTGTTTGTGGTGATGAGATTCTCTGCTTTTTTGTTAAAGTTGTCGAGATCGTCATCTATGCCATGGACATGCCCGACAAACAGCTGCCATCTATCTTCTTCTTTGTTGTATATCCAAAATGCAGCCTTTGGCTTGAGATCGTTATCATCAAGCAGCTGGACAAATGTTTTTCCACTGTCGATCATGTATTGTGTTAATTGTTTCATTTTTGTCCTTGTCTGTTTTCATATGACTTGCAACTATTGTTCTTGTTTTGGAGCATAAAATGCATATACAGTCTAAAGACAAAGGAAGATGATGCTACACCGGTTTTACACATTGAAGTTGCAGTATGCGTCAACAGAAATTATATTTGATGATCTTAAATCGATACAGAGTAGTTGTGATATCTCGTTTGAAAACAGAGGAATCGCACGTTCAAACCTGGATTGTCTATTATGCACTATCGTTTACAACCCTTTAAAATCGTTGCAATCTGTACTAAAACAGGAACGTTTTGATAGCATAGAAGTTTTTGCTTCTCTCATGAGACCGGTGATAGAAGGCAGTGATGTAGAGGTTGATGAAGATGATGAGAGTATCAGTTATGAATCAGAACTTATAGACATTGTTGCAACAAAAGAAGCAGATGGTTCAGTCAGAGTTAAACAAGATGACGTAAATATACAAGCAAGCTTTGACGTCTACCTGCGTGTGCAGCATATGCAGTAGCAGTGCTATTGTATGCAAGATAACCGTTAGGCGATCTGGCTATCTTTCCCACCATCTTCTATTTTTTACGCTATCGCTGAAAGATAACACTTCCCCTATCATGGGGGTAGTGATCACCATATCGAGATCTTTGGCCTTCATGATCGCTCTGTTGATGGGATCGTTCCATGTATGCGTACTGAGATCAAACCCGGCCCAGTGCATCGGGAGCATGACACTGGCATCGAGATCTTTGGCCGCCTGCAGGGACTCTTCGGGCATCATGTGTACTTCTCGCCAAGATACATTGTATGCACCACACTCTATACAGGCGAGATCAAAGGGGCCGTATTTTTCGCCTATCGTTTTAAAGTGTGTGTTGTACCCGCTGTCTCCACTGACATAAAGCGCATGTTGTGCACCCTTGAGTACCCAGGATCCCCACAGATATCTGTCTCTGTCGGTTAAACCTCTTCCGCTAAAATGCTGTGTCGGTGCAAAAGCACATTGCACTCCTTCAAAGATCTGATCTTCAAACCAATCAAACTCTCTGATCTTGCCCGCGTCGACACCCCATTTTGTCAATATCTTTGCATTGTCCAGCGGTACGTAGATCGCTTTGACCTGTTCATGCAGTGCCATGATGCTCTTTTGATCGAGGT
>JANTGR010000097.1 GCA_024762875.1 Sulfurospirillum sp. | reverse complement strand
AATTGAAGGTTATATAAAAGATGTAGATTTTGAACAATTTATCGAAAATAGAATGCTCTATTCTGCTACCATTCGAGAACTTGAAATCATTGGTGAAGCATCAGGGAAAATTTCAAAAAAAATACATTAAAATTAAAAAAAGGAAAATGATGAAATCAATGACATGTAAACAACTTGGGGGAGCTTGTGATAAAGTTTTTCAAGCAAATACTTTTGAAGAAATTGCAGAATTAAGTAAACAACACGGTATGGAAATGTTTCAAGCACAAGATGCACAACATCTTGAGGCAATGGAAAAGATGCAAAAACTTATGCAAAACCCTGAAGATATGACAAAATGGTTTGAAAGTAAAAGAGAAGAATTTAATTCTCTTCCTGAAGATTAAAGTCTCTAAGAACATTATGTGACTAAAGGAATAAAAGATTGAAAAAAATTCTTATATTTGGGAACTCTGGTTCTGGAAAATCTACTTTGTCTAAGAAACTTGCAAAAGACAATAACTTAGCGCACTTGGATTTAGATGTCTTAGCTTTTCAAAAAGAATCACCTATGAAAAGAAAAGAAATAAAATCATCAATGATAGATATCTATACCTTTATAAAAAATAACAATTCTTGGGTTATAGAAGGTGGTTATTCTGATTTACTTGAACCGCTGTTAGAAGATGCAAATGAAGTATATTTTTTAAATCTATCATCTGAGGAATGTCAAAAAAATGCAAAAAATAGATCTTGGGAACCACATAAATATGCATCGAAGGAAGCACAAGATCAAAATTTACATATGCTTCTTGAATGGATTTTAGCATATTATAATAGAGATGATACTTTTTCACAAATTGAACACAAACGATTATATGAAAAATTTTCTGGGAAAAAGACAATTTTTACAAATAATGAGCGAAATACATAACAAAACCTAGAGACTGTGAACTTAGTCCCAAAACCCTATCTGCGAATGTTGGATACAGTTATATATAACATTTATAATATATAAATATTAATTATATTATAATACTGATGATTTTAGAACTACTTCAAAGGAAAAACATGAAATTTTTACATTTTTTAGCGCTTAGCAGTACATTATTGGCTTCTACCGTTGTGTATGCAGAAGATGAAGCATATACAGAGGAGGCTTCTTATTCGCATGTTAAGGCAAAGCATCATGAAGAAGGAAATCTGTATATTGTGGGTAAAGGGCTGGTAACATTGGGAGATGATTTCACAGAAGAAGCGACAGATACAGAGCCAGAAGCAAAACTCAAAGGAGATACCGGGGCAGGAGTTGGCATCGATTTGGGTTATCGTATCGGGTATGGTTTTGCAGTAGAATTTGATTTTGCATATGCCCATACTGATGTCAAAAGAAGTGTTGAGGGTGAAGAAACTGTCACTGCCGGTGCTGACTACTACAGCTATGGTATTGACTTGATTTATGGTTATCATATCGATGAAGAGAATGTTCTATTTGGAAAGATTGGCTGGGAAATAGAGAAAGAAGAGATTTCAGACTACGACATCAGCGGAACCAATGATGGCTTTGCTTATGCTGTTGGTTTGGAACATGCCTTTACTGAGCATTGGGCATTTGTAGGTGAATATGAAGGCACACTCATCGACGGGCCTCGTGGGGCAAGTCTGTTTGCCGGTGCAAGTTATACATTTTAGAGATGCATTATAGCACCCACAGAGTGCCAAAGTAATTTTAAAGCAAGCAGGTATAACAACCCAGCCATCAGTTTTTTAATATGGCTTTGTTTGAGTTTAAAAAACATCATGTAGTTGCCTATATAACCGCCGATGAAGGCAGAGAGAGCAACGATAAAAAGAAGCACCCAATCAAGTGAGATATAGGATGCATACGTAAAAAATGAGCCCAATGCAGAAAAGGGTACTACAAAGCTCACCGCAATAGCGACCTTTTTAGGCTCATATCCCAAAAGTATAAGCAGCGGAATCAAAATATTTCCGCCGCCCACGCCCAAAAGTCCGGCAAGAAAACCGATGAGGGCACCTACTGCAAAAAGTGTTATTTTAGATTTTGCAGAAAAAAGTGCCTTTTTTTTGCCAAACATCATCATGGTGGCCGCATAAAAAAGCATCAGTATATAGAGAAGTTTGACATACTCTTCATTGACAAATTGACTTCCATAGGCGCCCAGTGGTGCAAATATGATCATCATGAGTGCGATAGGAAAAACAAGCTGATAATCCACTGCTTTTCTCAGGATATTCATGATACTCGATATGGTAGTTGTCGAAGCCCCAGCAAAGAGTCCCACTGCTTTAGCCACAGTAAAATCGAGTCCTAAAAAGTGAAAAATCGGGATAAGTGCGACACCCGCTCCGGTACCGCCCATGGAGAAAATCATAGAGAGTATCATGGTGATCGTACTATAGAGAAGATAATCTTGCATACCCATTACAGCCATACTCCATTTCTCAAGAGATAGACCAGTACATATCCAGCTGTTATCATGACAAAGAGTGCTAAAGTGATAAATGCATATCTATAAAACGCTTCTATCTCTTTTTTGATGATACGTTTTAAAACAGCATTGGCTATACCAAAAAAAGTTGTGAGAAAGAGTACTCCCCAGAGCAGATACCCGATATAGTAGTACTCCCCCTGCAGCATACAAAAAGGGCAGATATGTGTGGGAAGCTGGTAGATATAGGTACCAAAGAAATGTATCACGCCATAGTAAGCGACAAATAAAAACACCATACTTGAAAGTGCCAGTGCATACGCTTTTTTCTGCCAGATGAAGAGGAGATTGAGCAGGACAAGCAGATAAAAAATAGCGACTATCATCGCTGTGCTAAGTCCAAATGGTATGCTGTTGTTGCCGCTTAGCCCATAGATAACAGAGCAGCATGAAACAGGCTTTTGTAAGGATATGTGGGTGAAGTAGGCTATCTCCAGAACGTATGATGCGACTATCATGATAAAGATCACTATAAAAAACCAAAACTTTTTTTTGGTATAGGGGTAGTTTTTGGCTTTTAAATCTTCATGGTTGATGATGAGCCAGATCCCTACAAAAAAGAGAATGAGGATTTTAAGCAGCAGCAGGGGATTGCCATAGTCATTGGCACTGATGACTCCTGCCGCACACATCGCACCGGGAACAATGGCAGATAAACTCTCTATAGTATAGGCAAAATACGGCAGCAAGAGGATATTAAAAATCAGAGATACAGTGATGATGAGCACAATGAGATAGCTTATTTTCTCCAGTTTGTACTGTTGGACTGTGGTGGCTTTGAAGTCCCAGTTTTTGAGGATTTTGATGCTGCCTGCAAAGGCGATGATATTGAGGATGAGCAGCAGTGTTTCGGAAAAGAGGGTGATTAAAACTGCATTTTGAAGCAAGATATCATAACTCACAATATTTTTCCCTCTTCCATGTTGATGACGCTATCTACAAAAGAGAGTGAGTCAAAAAGGGGGTCGTGTGTAGCGATGATGATGGTTTTGCCCAGCTTTTTTAGTTGCTCTATTATCATGATAAACTTTTTGGAATTTTCACTGTCCAGGTTGGCAGTGGGTTCGTCACAAAGGATGATTTTTGCGTCATTGACCAAGGCTCTTGCGATGGCTGTGCGCTGTTTTTCTCCCCCTGAAAGGTTGCTGACAAGTGCGTCTTTTTTGTGTGATATCTGTGCGATTTCCAGGGCTTTTTGGGTTTTTTGACGGATCTCTTTTGGAGAAAATCCAAGAGGGATGAGGGCGAGTGAGACATTTTCCCAGACAGTAAAAGAGTCAAAAAGATTAAAACTTTGAGGGATAAATCCTATCGTTGCCGCACGAAAGTGGGAAGCATGCAAGTCAGGCAGTTTGGCGATGGCTTCTCCTTCGACCAGGAGTTCTCCCGATGTTGGTTTTTGCAAAGATGCGATGATAGAGAGCAGGGTGGATTTGCCACTGCCGCTGACTCCTTTGAGGATGATGAGTTGGTTTGCTTTGATCGTGAGCGTGATCTTGTCAAGTGCAGTAAAAGCGCGTGTGGTGTTGGGATGAAATGTTTTATTGAGGTTTTTGATCTGTATCATGATTATTTCATTCCTTCATACGGGTCAGTGATAGCGATGCGCCAGACTGGGATGATGACGGCAAAGACAAATGGCAGGATAAAAAAGAGAAAAAGTGAGGTAAAAATCCCTCCATCGATGACAGGCTGAAAAGTCGGATGATTGGCGAGATTGCCAAAGCCCAAAAAAACATCTCTCAGCAGTGGGGCATTGAAAACAAAGACAAAGATATAGGCCAGTACCACACCTAGTAAATATGAGAAAATACCGATAAAAAGTGTTTCATAGAGTTTGAGTTTTAAAACATCTCTGATACTCCATCCCAGCATGCGTAAAATCGCGATCTCTTTTTTATCACTGCTGCCCACCATCGTATATCTCTGGTAGAGTACCAGCATAAATGTAGAGAGTGAGAGGATGAAAAGCAGGAGAAATATCCCGGATTTGTAGTTATAAAATTGTGTATAAGCACGGGCTATATCCTTTTTGGCGATGATGCGTGCGTCATAGTATAAAGATTTCAGTTTAAAGGCGATATTGTCTCGTTCAGCTTCATTGGGAACACGGATAGAGATATCACTGACAGATCCTTCATCTATGCCTAAAATTTCTTTTGCCAAGTCAGCGGACAGGATGATGAGGTCGTTATTGACCAGATTGCTGTTATGTGGAAAATCATCAAAAATTGTGACTTTTTTTTCTTTGCCCAGCGGCGTTAAAAAGTTAAAATAGCTGTCGTAGTGGCGCTGCTTCATATAGGCTCTTACCCCTTCGCCCACTATCATCTGATCTTTTTGCAAAAAAGCTTTGATATCCAGTGTAGAGAAGAGCTTTTTTAAATTGTCTACGCTTTGTTCATCAAAAAAGTCTATACCGATGATCGTAAAGTATTTTCCCTCATCAGGCAGCAGGTATTTCCCGTATATGCGTGGCGTGACAACAGAGACACCGCGTATCTTTTCTATCGTATCCATCCACACAACAGGTGTATCGACAGCGCGGCCAGAACGCACCTTTTGGATGATAAAGTCACTTTCCCCCTGGAGGGTATGAAGGTTTTCTTGTTGTAAAGAAGAAGAGATAAAAGTCATAGATGCCAAAAGGAAAATAAGCAGTGTAGAGATGATAAAGATAGCGATATGCTTACTCTTGTGTTTGTAGATGCCAAGGAAGAGAAAGTTCAAAAAAGAGGATTTATTCATGCACAAATCCTTGATAGTTTATCGCTTTTAGGGCAGGATAAAAGTCTCCTTCATAAGGTGATGTGCTTTGTACTACGCCTGCATGAAAAGCACTACTTGGATGAAAGCCTTTTGCGCTAAACATCAAAGTCGTAAAAAGGGTTATCATGATAATGAATGAAAAGAGAAAAATCCAGGTAAGTCTGCTGATAATGCTGCCTTAGTAGAGAAATGTTTCTTTTATCATAGCAAAAGTCACTATCTTTTTGCCGTGATGTTCTAGCAAAAAGTTTTTTGCTTCTTCTTTTGACTGAAAAGGTATCAGTTCTTCACCCATAGGACCGTAGATATCGGATCCGATCACATAAAAAGCTTTTTTGGCCACAATTGCTTCCAGCGTATAATAATCTGTCACCAATATAGACGAGATCGCCTCTTTATCATGATGAAATCTTTGTGGATCAAAGTAGAATTTCATCATATCTTTGACACCATCAAAATAGTATTTTTTCCCGTTTTTTGTCTCAATCATCGAGACCCATTTTGGATATTTGGCTATAAACATACCACAGACAGGACAGCGGGACTTTTCAGGTACAACAATGGGTTTGGCTTTTGTCGTTTTATCTTTGGAAGTGAGAAAAAGCACCAGGGCATCTAACTGTTGCATCGTAAGATTGCCGCAGAGTTTTTGCTCTTTTATCTGTTTTTTCAGTGCTGGTGTATCGGTCTGCTGCAGGGCTGAAATCTGCTCTTTATCACACATAATTGAGTAGATTTTTTCACCCTTGGCAGTATGCCCATATAAGGAGGTAAATAACAAGATGAGTATTATAAGCGTTTTATGTAACATCATTTTGTCCTTGCATTTGAAATTTTGAAGGCAATTTTTATAGGCAGACGAAGTATAACAAGGAAGTGTTAATTAATTGTTAATGATATTTTTCAACTCTATCATGATAGTTGTCCCTACATCTTTTTGTGTATCTATTTTGATGTCCAGATGCTCTTTGTCCAGGTATGTTTTCACGATGCTAAGCCCCAGGCCGAACCCTTCAGTCGTGGGATTTTCCTGATAAGACTTGTCAAAGATGATGAAGAGGTTTTTACTGTCTATACCCTGTCCGCTGTCCTGGATGCACAGTTTTGTACCTTTGAGGTAAAACTTGACACTTCCTTGTGGTTTGTTGTATTTGATAGCATTGGAAAGCAGGTTGTCGATACTGCGTGCAAAACCTTCTTTATCCGCGTTTATCATGATAGAAGGAATGTGGTTTTCTATCATGATAGAGCCCTTGATGTCTGCTACTTTATGGATACTCTCTTCTATAAGCTTATGCAAATCAAACAACTCACTTTCTATGGTATCAATCTCGACTTTGATAGAGTGCTCGATGCTTTTATAGAGTTGGCTGAGGTTTGCACTGGCCTGAGAGATCCGGGAGAGGCGTTTGAGCGTTTTTTCATCCTGGTGGGATTTTTTTAACATTTTGAGATTTGCCTCAATTGTAGCGATGGGAGTATTGAGTTCGTGCAAAGTTTCATCTACAAGATTTTTAAGATTCTGCTCTTGTTGTCTGTAGTGCTCCAGCAAGGAAGTAGAGAGAAAAAAATAGAGACCGAGTGCCACGATCATGATCAGGATGGTACGTAAAAAAGTGAGGGTAATAAGAGGGGTGAGAAAATGTTCCATGAGCAAAACAACCCCGATGATGACTATCATGATAAGGGCGCTGTTGAAGTAAAAATGATTTTGTTTAGCGTTCAAGTTTATATCCTATCCCTTT
>JANTGR010000096.1 GCA_024762875.1 Sulfurospirillum sp. | reverse complement strand
ATCATAGATCAGCCCGACAGTGATGACATCCGTGCCCAGCTCACCGCCACCCGGATTACGGATATAGTCAAAATTCGGAAGCAAGTTTGCGATATAGACTGCTGTTGTACCGCCGTCATTTTCTATCTCCATCAATCCAATCACTGCTGAGTCCATTTTAGAAAGTGCTTCTTTCATTTTCTCAGTCTGTCTAGCAAGCTCTTCCTGACTGTCTGCACCACGACACCCTTGGTTATGTGTTCCGCAAGTGTTACTGCCATCATCTATAGTTCTAAAATAGTTCAATACATTAATAGAAGCAACTTTAAGGTTTCCACCTACAGTTGGTGCATCGGCAGGTCTGGCATTATCTTTGGTAAATGTAACAGGAGCAGTTGGCTGTACTCTGTATTTATTATACCCGTACGACATGATTCCTGATAGGTTAGCTGTCTTGTCACCCACCCTGAGTTCATTGGTTTTACTTAGTTTTGATGCCGGATAGATGATATCGCCTTTGATATATTTTTCCGTACTTTTATCATCTAAAATAATTTGGTTTAGTTTGTTGGCATCTGCTATCGCTTCCGCAGCGCCGTTGTGAGGATCTGCAACCTGTGTCCCCTTGTAGAGTCTGTCAGTAGAAGATAGTAAAACTTCTCCATATTTACTGAGGTTATAGACATCTGTTGCATATAACTCCTGGTTAAATTTTACACGCATTCCCTCATATTTTTCAAATGCACTTTCAGAAGCCATCGGAAGTGTCACAGGCGCTTCACTTGGCAAAGTCTCACCTGCACTTTTTATCACGACTGAAGAAATATCGCCCAACTCAGTCAAGGCATGAAACTCTTTAACTGTTCCTGTGACTTCAACTTTGTCACCTACATCAACAGCATGTGCATTGTCATAGACAAAGATACCCTCAGATGTTTGATCATCACTATCTGCATCTGCATCTTCTTCCTGAATAAAAAACCCTTTTAACTCTCCATCTTCCTGATAATCTCCTATGACAATCGCTTCAACAGTCACCTTTTCATTTTCTTTCGGTGATGTTGCGCCGGATCCCTGGATATCATGAATTTTGGCAAATACACGAATATCTGGTATACACATAGTTTGTGTTTGTGTAACTTCTATCTCTTCAAGTATATTATTTGAATTTTTATCTATACCAATATCAAATACAATACCGCCATTTTTACAAACTTCACCTGCTGATACTTTAGTTGAATTGATCAAAGAGGTATATCCTTGAGAACCTGTATCCCCTGTTAAGCCTGGTGTACCAGTATCACCTTTCTCTCCTTTTTCACCTTGAATCCCACGATATCCATTACAGACTATGACATCTTTGGATGCATCTATTTCTGAATTATCTAAAATCCCATTGAAATTATCATCATAACCAAAGTAAAATATCTCTCCACCTCTACCTTGACACTTATCTTCAATTTTTGGTGCAGAGTAGCAAGCTTTTTCACTACTCTTTGTGTTGCATTGTTCACTCTTGATAGTTTTACTGATTCCAGCACGCATCTCTTGTATGCCAGTATTTGTAGTTGTGCCTCCACAGCCACTTAATGCTAAAATAGCTCCTAATGATAAAAATTTCCATTTATATTCCATGTTTATAGCTCCTCTTTAATTTATCAGAGCCATCATATATAAACAAAATAACATATTAGTAACATTTAGATTACTTTTTTGACACAAATGGAAAATAAATATTTAAAATAAAATATTTTTTATTTTATAAATTTTATATCGAATCAAAAGAGTATTAGTAAAGGTTCATAGATCTATTTCTCAAAAACTTTCTCACTGAATTCAGCATATTTTCCACGAACTGCTTTTTGAAGTTCAATAGCAAACATCTTAATCTCATTATGCTCTATTTTTGCCTCTTTGAGTAGGCTTGTTAAGCCGTTGTTGTATTTATTGAGATAAAAATTATCTATCTGCCGATTCGAGCCAATCACTATGGCAGTACAAGTATTGTCTAGTCTTGAGAGAATAAGCTGTGTTGTTTTTTCTGAACTATTTTGCCACTCATCCAGTATCACAATCGCATCACTGAGAGTACGGCCTCTAGCCTCACCTGGCCAGAGTTTTTCGATACGATATTTACCGATAAGTTCAAGAATTTTATTTTCTACGGCATTGATATTCTCTTTGGATTCACTTCTTTTTAACAGCTTTTTAGCGATATGTTCCAAGGTATCATTAAGTGCCATATTGTATACACGGAATTTTTCATCATTTCCCGCAAGATAACCAACATCAGCACCTTTGTCCAAACTCTCTATGGAGTTTCGTACATAGATGATCTTATCATAGTGTTTTTTATCGATAAGCTTCATAGCGCAGGTAAAAGCAAGGAGTGTTTTACCCGTTCCTGCTTTGGCATCTACTACCACGATATCGTAGTCATTACTCAAAATAGCTTTCATATAAAACTTTTGTTCTACATTGACCGGTTTGACTTTGAGCCCTTTAAATTCTTGCTCTCCTATCAAATTAATTTGCCCGTTGTGTATAATACCATAGTAAGTATGCCCATCTTCCATCTCAAAAATATAACAGAAATTATTAAGCTGATAATTTTCATCAAACTCCCTAATAGGAGCAAGGTCCAAATATTTTACATGCATACTCTCTAATGTAATTTTTTTAATAAATTCAAATTCCGGTATATCCTCTTTATCGTCATGCAGTGTCTCAGTTTTTATATTTTTAAGAATAGCAAATGTCCTTGCATAAACATCCAACGAAACAAATATCGTTTTAAGCCCTTTATAGTATTTCTGTGCAACGCCAGCTATCTCGATAATGCGTTTATCATTACTCTCAGCTATATGCGTCATATCTATATCCGTTTCATATCGATCTTTGGAGATGATATGAATCATCAACTCATCAATAAAAATTTTTGCAATTTTATAGCCATTGTTATGATCTGCTGCTTTCACTTTTGCTCGGGCAAGCAGTCTTGCAAACTCCCTTGCCTGGTATCCTATCTCACCAAGCTCTTTCTTTTTATCTTCCAGTTCAATTAAAACTGTTTCCGGCAAAACTATAATATTTTCACCTTCTTCTGAAAGTCTATAAATATTTTGAATATCATTTAATACCACATTGGTATCTACCACAAAAACTTTTTTAGCCATATTTTTATCCTTTAACAAAAAGGATTATATGATCTTTTCATCTCAAAATGATTACATATTGGGTCTTATATCACGACATAACGTGCACAAAAAATACCCAGTGCAATCCAATGAAGCCATAACAATGCATATGCCAGCCAGCGAAGATAAGCACGCATACAACTTTTCACACGTAAAAACAGTACAAACAATAGGAGCATGATAAGTCCGGCTACGGGGAAATGAGGCAGCGCCAAAAATGGTGTAATCAAAAAGTAAAAAAAGCCAAAAACCGCTTTTTTCAAGCTACTGTCATGATAGAAGTCCATATAGCCTAGAGATACCACAAAGGCTATCCCCAGACCAAATAAAAAGTGTTTAATATCAGCGGATCTCAGTGACGCGTCCATTCGTGATGTAGAGTGTTACCTGATCACCCTGTTGGTAACGATTTGGATTGTTGGCATCGATTGGTAGCACTGTTGTGATTGTTTTGCCACTGTCTAAACGCACTGTGATACGCTGCGCACTGCGTATATCTGCTTCATCTCCACCAACAGCACCTACCATAGTACCACCAATTGTCGCTAAATCTTTTCCTGATCCTTCACCTATCTGATTACCCAGGACACCGCCCACGATCATGCCGATGATGGAAGTCCACTTTCCATCCCCTTTGATCTTGACCGCTTCTACATTTTGTACAGTACCTGTATAAGACTGACTGATCGTTCCTGCTCTACTGGCATCCAGTGCTTTATCCGCACAGCCGCTACCCAGCATCAACACACTCCAGGCTAACAGCATTGAAATGATAATTTTTTTCATAATTTTTCTCCTAAAAAGGTTTTAATATTCTGACAGATTCCATCCAGCAGCTTTCGCCTGGACTCCACACTGGCCCATGCGATATGCGGCGTGATGAAAAGCCTCTCTTTGTCTCTGACATGATGAAGAGGATTTTCTCTACTCATCGGCTCCTTCTCGAGCACATCCAAGCCCGCCAGGATATCACTATTATCCAGATAGTGTGCCAAATCCTCTTCATTTATTATACCACCTCTGCCAAGATTTAGCAATATTGACTCTTTTTTGAGTAAATTTAAATTATCTTTATTGATAAGGTTATAGGTCTGCTCATTCAACGGAGCATGGATAGAGATGATATCTGATTTTTGCAGTAAATCTTTCAATGAAGCACGCTGATATAGGCTGTTTCGGTTGCGTCCGGAAGTAGAATAGTAAAGCACCTGGGCACCAAAGCAAGATGCCTTTTGTGCCACCTCTTGACCGATATCTCCCAATCCTATAATCCCCCAAGTCATACCAGAGACCTCACGAAAAGGCCTCTCCAGATTGGTAAAAATAGCACTTTCACTCCATTGCCCACTCTCTGTAAAGTCATCATAAAAGCGCATCTTTCCAAGCAGATAAAAGAGCATCGAAAAAGTCATCTGCACTACTGAGTCTGTAGAATATCCTGCAACATTTTTGACAGCGATGCCTGCCTCTTTGGCCGCTTCAAGATCAATATTATTCATACCGGTTGCAGCCACACATATCAACTGCAATCTGCTTTCTATCATGATAGATTTATTGATAGGTACTTTGTTGGTTATCACAATATCAGCATCTTTCACTCTCTCTGTTACCTCATCTACAGCTGTTGTATCATGATAGATCACATCACCCCATTGCTCCAGACATCCTGTATCTATATCTTTGCCTATTGTTGATCTATCCAAAAAGATAATTTTCATCATAAACTCTCCCAGCATTTTGACTATTTTATCACAATATATGTTTAGTGTAGATCCCCAAACTAACAACACGCGCCTTCTAAAATCATGACTGCTGCATCATTACTGGGAACAGACATTGCATCTGTTCTACAAAGGATGCAGTATGAAGAAACATCTGATTATTATAGGTGCAGGACTTTGTGGACTCTCCTCTGCCTATTTACTGCAAGATCACTTTGATATCACGATTGTGGAAGCCCGAAACCGAATAGGAGGACGTATTTTTGGTATAGAAGGGCATGATTTGGGACCATCCTGGATCTGGCCTCATCATCACCATATCCTCGCACTTATTCAATCCCTGCAGATCCAAATCTTTCCCCAATATGAAAACGGCAAAAGTCTTTATGAACATACCAAAGGTATAGAACATTTTATACAGCCTCGGGATGAGCGATATCGCATAAGAGGCGGTGTTTCAAAACTCATCACTTCCCTTTACAACAGAGTAGATGCTACTGTCATCCTGAATCAACCGGTAGAAACAATTACTTTTCAAGATAAACGTCTGAGAGTCCACACTTGTTCTCATGTTATCGATGCAGATTATATCATCTCTACACTGCCTCCACGCCTCATGCTGCAAGATATCACTTTTTCCCCTGCACTTGCTCAAAATATCCAGACACATCTCTCATCACTTTCCACCTGGATGGGACACAGTGCCAAATGTGTCATCACTTTTGAAAAAAATTTTTGGAGAGAATCAGGACTGAGCGGATTTGCTTTCTCGCATTTAGGCCCATTAATAGAAATGCATGATGCATCTACTGATCAAAGCAGTGCCCTTTTTGGATTTTGCCATGCAACAAACACACCGTCCTTTGCAGGTGATCTTCAAAAACAGCTTATAAGACTTCTGGGAAAAGATATACAATATCCAATAGATATACATACAATAGACTGGAAAAAGCAGCGTTTTACCTCTACCACCAAAGACCATATAGCTACATCCGCACACAGTGATTACGGATATGATTTTTCAATCTACGACGGCAGGATGCTGTTTTCTGGTAGCGAATCATCGCACATAGCGGGAGGGTATATGGAAGGAGCGTTATACGCAGCACTATCTGCAGCAAAGAAAGTACAAAACAGTACAATATAGTATGCCTCATCAATTATTTTTTTGTGAGAAGCTGTTAAAAAACTGTTGTGCTGTTCTTGCACTGCGGCTTGCTCTGCTTTGTGAAAACCGCAATGCCTCTTGATGGAGAACCTTCCTATCACCAGTGAAAGAGTGAAAATAGTGATCAACTACCTGTAAATATTCTTTTTGAGTACCTTGGTAAAATGATATCCATAAACCAAACCGATCACTCAAAGAGATCTTCTCTTCCACACTATCATGATAATGTATCTCTCTTCCAGAGGTAACCTGTGTAGTACTGTTTTCACTATGAAACTCTGCAATCATATGCCGTCTGTTGGAAGTGGCATATACCTTGATATTTTCTGGTGCAGCTTCGATAGAGCCTTCAAGAATTCTTTTTAATCCCCGATATCCCCTCTCATTTTCTTCAAAAGAGAGATCATCACAAAAAATGATAAATCGATATGGCAGTTCTCTAAGCCAGTCAGAGAGTTCAGGCAAAATATCCAAGTCATCTCTATCAATCTCAATAACCCTCAAATCCTCAGTTTTGTAGCATTGAAGCATCGCTTTAATCAACGAAGATTTTCCTGTACCCCTGGCACCCCACAACAGTATATTATTGGCGGGAAGTCCTTTTAAAAAGCGCTCTGTATTGTCAATAAAACGCGCTTTTTGCTCTTCAATCCCCACCAATCCATCAAAACCAATCGTATCAAGATATATAACTGGTTTTAATTGTTGGGATCTTGAGCGCCATATGGCTGCATAGCACTTTCCAAAATCGATAAGGCATTCAATCTTAAAGTTTTTCATATTTTTACAGATATCCATTGTGTCAGTACAAAACTAACTATTTTCTTTATTTTACAGTCTCCATGCCTTTATCAATCCAACCCCAGTGGATTCCACCATCAAGTTCATAGACATTTTTGTATCCTAGCTTCAAACCCATGATCTCACCAACTGTTTTTGTTCTGTTTGCATGGGCACACACTAACACAAATGGCTGATTTTTATCAGTAACAATTTGACTAAAATCTTCTATAAACTGATCAAGATCATACCCGCCTCTCTCATCAAAAAATGTGATCTTGTGGCTCCCTTCGATGATGCCGTCTTGTTCCCACTCTACAGGCATCCTGATATCAATCACACTATATCCCTCTTCTCTTTTTTGTTGAAACTCTTTGGTTGAAAGAGATTTAAACGGTCCAAAATTTAACATATGTATCCTTT
>JANTGR010000095.1 GCA_024762875.1 Sulfurospirillum sp. | reverse complement strand
CCATAGCATCGAGGATGTTATTGACACGTGTGCTGAGCTCTTCTTTAAAAAAAGGCTTTTTGACAAAATCATTGACAGCATGTTTTAAAAATAAAATGGATCCTTCATTATCTGTTGACATACCGATGATAGGGAGTTGATCTTTTTTGAATTCTTTGCGTATGGCAATGGAAAGTTCCAGCCCATCCACTTCTGGCATATAATAGTCTGTGATGACCAAAGAGATATCATGATTTGCTCTGATGATACGAAGCGCTTCTGCTCCATTAGCAGCTGTGACAGTGTTGAGGAGTTGTGTTTTGAGGATATTTTCTACCTGTGTACGGTAGCTGGCACTGTCATCTACGACGAGAGCCGTGTGTGAACGGTTTTGCAATACACGTTTGATGTGTGCAATCATATAGTCGATTGATTCTGAGCGGTCTTTTAATACATAATCAATAATCGCTTTTTGAGAGATTCGTTTTTGCAGATTGGTGTCTGCAGAACCTGTCATGACAATAGCAGGGATATCGTGTTCTAAAAAATAGTCCACTACTTCTTCTTCCTGCGCGTCTTCAAGATAAAGATCAAGTGTTGCGATGGCAAAATGATGTGCTTGTACCAGTTTTTTTGCTTCTGAGAGTGAATGTGCTGTAAAAATATCTATATCAATCTCTTTGTCAATTTTGATTGATAAAATCTTTGCCAGCGCAACACTGTCTTCCAATATTAACAGTTTCATAAACAGTATATCGGTTTACTCGATTTTTTTTAAAGGATTTTGCTATAGTTTTTGTATGAAAAGAGAAATATTAGTCCACATTGCCCATAAACTTGCATGTTTTAAAAAAATAAATGCCATCGAACGTGTAGATGATATGATTGTCAAAATAACGTTTGACAGAAATGAAACATTTTATTTTGATATGCAGCGGGGTGATCCTTTTATCTTTAAAAAAGAGAGCTACAAAAGGATCAAAAACTATCATGCCCCTTTTGATGTCGTGTTAAGAAAATATTTTACCAATGCGAAAATAGAAAAAGCAGTTGTCCAACAAGGCAATAACATATTGCAAATATTTGTGAACTCTTCTTCACAGTACAAAGCACAAAAGGCACTGTTGCAGTTTGAATTGACAGGACGCAATACAAATATCCTGATACTGGATGAAAAAAATATCATCCTGGAAGCACTGCGTCATATCGATATCGCAACTTCTTTTCGTGAAGTGCGTGTAGGTGTAAAACTGCTTGATTTGCCCCCAAAAGAGCTTGTGGGAAAAGCTGTCAAAATAGACTCACTGGATGAATTTTTATATCATGAATATGCCAAAAGAGAAAAATACAGGCTTGATAATGTTAAAAAACAAAAGATCAATACACTTTTAAAAAAAGAGAAAAAGCTGACAAAAATTCTCACCTCGCTTGAAAATGAAGAAGCGTTAAAAGCAGAAGCAGCAGCCTTGGAATATGATGCGAATTTGATTCTTGGCAATATTCACACAATCAAAAACTACCAAAAAGAAGTCAGACTAAAGGACTATGAAGGGTGTGAACGCCTTATCATGATACCGACTCGGGCGCAAACACCTGCCCAGGCAGCAAATCTGCTTTTTGCACAGGCAAAAAAGAAAAAGCAAAAAGCAAAAAATGCCTATATCGAAAGAGATAATTTGCAGGGTAAGATAGATTTTTACCATAAACTGATCACTTCGATTGATGAAGCCGGCAGTGTAGATGAGGTCAATCTCTATCTGCCTAAACAGCCCAAAAAGCAAAAAAAACGTGCTAAAACTGATAGCAATATTGAATCTTTTTTTATCGAAGGGATTAAAATCAGTCTCGGGAAAAATGAAAAAGGGAATATTTCACTGCTAAAAGAGGCAAAAATGGGGGATATTTGGCTGCATCTAAAGGATATGCCCTCAACGCATGTTATAATACGTACAGATAAAAAAAATGTGCCTGAGTCTGTATTGATGTTTGCGGCAAAGCTGTGTGTGCAGTTTAGCACAGCTGAAGCGGGATCTTATCTGGTCGATTATACTTATAGACGCCATGTGAAGGTGCGCCAGGGAGCAAATGTCAACTATGTGGATTATAAAACAGTAAAAATTGATATAAAGAAGGATTGAAGATGCCTATTACACCGCTCGATGCTATCACTTTTGCCAATCAAAACATGCAGGTGCCTGCCAGTAAACAAAATGACTATAGAAACCGTATCGAGCAGCAGTCGTATGCAGCCGTAGCAAAAATGGCACAAAAAGAGACAAGTGTGGCTGGTGTAGATGATCTAAAAGAAGATCAAAAAATTGACAATGAACGTGAACACAACCGGGAAGAAGCGGAAGAACAGACAGGTGAAAAAGACAAAGAGACAAGAGTAGCCAAAGAATTAAAGGAAAAAGCAGAGACAAAAAAGGCTGAAGATGATGAACTGCCTTACAGGATACTGGATATAAAAGTCTGATTTAAAAGCATGGGTTATTTTAAAAAATTAACATGCGTATTAAAGTGAAATTTGAGTCATCTTATCATATACTCTTATAAAAAAGGGTATGTTGATGTTTAAAAATCTGGATAAAGAGAGAATCACTACCGGTGCTGCTTTGGTAGCCATTATCATGATAGTGGCATGGATAGATAGTTTTCTTTTAACGTGGCTCTTTTTGGGTGTGGCTTTTCTTTTTTCATTTTATGAAGCGATGAAGCTTTTTTCTGTTGAGGACAATTCCCTCTATTTTTATGCACTGGCATTATGGCTGGTCGCTGCCATTTACCCCAATCCGGACGATTTAATCTTTGTGGTACTTATCGTCTATATCTCTTTGATGATATACCAGGGAAAACCTGACTTTAAAAAGATTCAGCCTTTTGCCTATCCTTCTTCTTCCTTTCTATTTCTTTTAGCACTTTATACCGGATTTGGGATGGAGGCACTCATCTGGCTGGTATTGGTTGTGGCTTTGACAGATACGGGGGCTTATTTTACAGGTAAAGCGATAGGCAAGCGGCAGTTTTGTGAAGTCTCTCCTAAAAAGACCTGGGAAGGAGTAATCGGCGGTGTGGCTGTAGCAACGATTGTTGGTACATTTTACGGAACAGAATTTGTCTCTGCATTTTTGGCCTTTGTTATTTCACTGATCGTAGCGTTTACTTCTATTTTTGGTGATTTGTTTGAGAGTTATCTCAAGCGCAATGCCGGTGTCAAAGACAGTGGCAATGTGCTTCCCGGGCATGGTGGTGTATTAGACCGTGTAGATGGATATATGTTTGCGGGTATTATGATGGTTGTATTACTACGTGGCTTGGCATAGTCTATCATGATAGTACTAGGTTCAACAGGCTCCATCGGGGTCAATACACTGAATATCGCCCGAGAGTTCAATCTAAATATCGATGTTTTGGTTGCAGGTAAAAGTATAGAGCTGCTCAATCAGCAGATAAAAGAGTTTCATCCCGCGATCGTTGTAGTAGCAGACAAATCTTCGGTAAAAGATGTTGATCATGACAGGGTCTTTTTTGGAGAAAAGGGGATATTGGAGGCGATTTCTGAGAGTGAGAGTGAACTGGTGGTCAACTCTCTCGTAGGCTTTGCCGGACTGAAACCTACCATAGAAGCGATTAAGCTGGGTAAACGTGTCGCTTTGGCAAACAAAGAGAGTCTGGTGGTCGCAGGAGCGTTTATCGATACTGCAAAGCTCGTGCCTATCGATAGCGAGCATTTTGGACTTTGGTACCTTCTGCAGGGTGATAAAAGCATCGCCAAGATGACAGTCACCGCCAGTGGCGGATCATTTCGTGATACACCGCTGGCTCAATTGCAGAATGTCAGTGTTGAAGCTGCACTCAATCACCCAAACTGGAGTATGGGACGAAAGATTACCATCGATTCTGCAACAATGACAAATAAACTTTTTGAACTGTTGGAAGCAAAATGGCTTTTTGATGTAGATCATCTGGATGCCATCATCGAAACCAAGTCGATTATTCATGCCATGATTGATTTTGTAGATGGATCGACAACCGCACATATCGCCAATGCGGACATGAGACTGCCTATCGCTTACGCACTTATGGGGCAGGTGCAAAAGCAGATTTTACCGCCGGTCAATCTGCTGGAAGTAGGCAGCTTGGAATTTCGTCCTATTACCTCTGATCGTTATCCTATCTGGGAGATCAAAGACGCCATACTGAAAAGTCCACATCTGGGTGCGGTGATCAATGCTGCCAATGAAGTTGCAATAGAGCGGTTTTTCGATGGAAAAATCGCTTTCTTAGATATTTCTAAAGCGAGTATTGCTGCTTATGAAAAATTTATTGACTTTTCTCCTGCTGGTTTGGAGGATATCTACACACTCGATAAAGAAGTGAGAAATTTTTCTAAATATATATAATTAACGCTTTTTATCCAGAAATCAAAGCAGTTAAAATTTTGTGCTTAAATGCTTTGATTTACTCCTTTTTATGCCTCTCATTTTACTAAAAATATTTTTTGATTAACCGATGCTTCTACCATACAAACACCCTCAAAGTGTTTAAAACCAAAAAGCAGGTACAGCATATTTATGACAAAAAGTGAGACAAAGCGTTTTTTTAATAACCTTTCTATTGCCAAAAAGACTGCCATACTGATTGTGATTGTGACAATTGGAACCTTGCTGATTGGTGCAGTAGCGAATTTTGGTGTCACAAGCATGAAACAAAACTACAACGATTTTTATAGTAAGCGTTTCAGTGCGATAGAGATACTCAATGAAGTGCGGGAAGTCTATACTACTGATATACAGCGAACGCTTTTAAATATCCAAAAACAGGCACAAAAAGAAGATAAGATTGCCGCATATATAGATGAAAGTAAAGTACGTGGTCTTGCCGGTTGGAAAAACTTTTTAACACTCTATTATCAAAATGTGGACAAAGAGGATTTTGAGCAGCAAAATATCGTTGATGCGCTTCAGGAGCATATCTTGACAGTGAACAAGATGCTTGATGACAGTATGTTGGTACTGCAAAAAGAGGGCAAAAGATCTTTTTTTGATATCGCGTATATCCCTTTGTTAAAAAGTATCAATCTTTTGGATATCAAGATATCAAATCTCGTGGCGTATCAGTTTAGACTGGCAAAGAGTGAAAAAGAGCTGATTGCCCAAAAATATGATGACACGCAGTTGTTGGTGATTATCATGACAGGATTGGTGCTGGTATTGTCATTGATATTTACTTTTATGATCGCTCATAACTTTCAGAAACTACTCTATAATCTCTCCAATATAGTAGAAAAAAGAAATAGAGAAAACAGTAAAATGCAGCATCTTTTAGAAGAACGCGTCAATCAGGCAGTCAATAAAGCCAGAGAAAAAGACCAGATAATGTATCAGCATGCACGCCTGGCTGCCATGGGTGAAATGATAGGCAATATTGCCCACCAATGGAGACAGCCGCTCAATGCTTTAACGCTTTTGATTCAGAGTTTTGGTACAAAATCACTTTCTGGCAAGTTAAATCAGGCTTTCATTGATAAGCAGGTTGATGAAGGTTTGCGTTTGGCTGTTTCGATGTCTGATACGATTGAGGATTTTAGAAACTTTTTCTCTCCTTCTAAAGAAAAAGAGCATTTTGATGTCAAAAAATCGATTAATGATACGTTGGAGATGAGTTCGTTTTTTTGTAAAGATGAAAATATCGATATCCGTGTCAAATGTGACAAAGATATGAAGATATATGGATATTCCAATGAGTTTTCACAAGTCATACTCAACTTCATCAACAATGCCAGAGATAATTTTAAACATCGTGATATGCATGATCATAAAATCATCATGATAGATATCTACAGTCAAAAAAGTAAAACGCCTGTTGTGGTGATTGATTTTATAGATAATGGCGGCGGGATTGAAGAGCATATCATCGACAGGGTTTTTGAACCCTATTTTACAACGAAACACAAAGCAACAGGTACGGGAATAGGTCTCTATATGTCAAAGCAGATTATTGAAGCACAGATGAGTGGAGAAGTGAGTGTTAAAAATGTCAAAAGAGAGTTCGACCATCACATCTTTACCTGCGCAGAGTTTAAGATTGTCATCCCATTTTAAGAAAATTAATGGAGTTGTATGATCCATCCCCGGCAAATAAAGGAGAAGAGAGATTTTGCCGGGAATGGTGTGATAAAAAGGTTATGCCAAGCAGGTAAAAGTGCTTAGAATTTATAACCTAACTGTAACCAGTATTTGGTGACATCATTATGGGCTGCTGTGATAACAGAGTTTGATTCACCTGAGAAAAAAGCACCTTTTGCCAGGAATTTTAATTTTTTATTAATAGGTTTTGCATAAACTACGTCAAATTCACTACCGGCATCTGTTTTGGTGCCTGCAGTAGATTCATCTGCTGAAAACACATGATAAATACCCAGTAATTTACCCAATGTTTTATCTTTATATCCTATTTTCCCATAAGCATCTTTCAGACCAAAAGTATTGCTTGCTGCTGTATATCCTAAGAAGACATCAGCAAAGCCCTGCCATTTGTGCAGTGTTGCCAAAGGTGTTGTAAAACCATGTGCACCACCGTCGGCTTTGCCTAAATACTCATAAGCTGCACCTAAAATAACACCATTATAGACAGTACCGGCAGAGAGACGATAGTATGTGCTGTCTACTTTTGGTTTGCCTGCATTGTTATACTCCAATGAAGCATCCTGTTGTGTTGCTACTTCTGCAAGGTATTTCACCATACCTATCTTACCTGAACCCATGATACCATAGGTATTGCTTGATGAACCAATCAGATAACCGTAACCCGTTACTTTTAATTCCGGCATTACTTTATAAGAACCATGTAAAAGGATTGTTTTTGTACCACTGGACAATCTGTCCAAGATACCATGTCTATGTGTGACATAAGCAGCCATAAGGTTGAGATTTTCAACACTGTTATCGACAACTGCATATCCTGTAAAAGTCTGTGGCATATCTCTCCAGCCTACTGCTCCAATAAATCTCTGATCATCAAGATTGACCATCTGGCGACCGGCTCTAAAAAGTGTTTTACCTATTTTATAGTCGATATATGCTTGTGTGATTCGTGCATTTGATGGATCTGCGATGACATCATACCCTGCTTGTTCCGGTGCATATTCTGTTGCACCAAAGTTGGAAACACCCATCATCTGACCAAATACACTTAAGCCCGGTACTGGAGCTAAATCTGTTTTTGCACCCAAAGTAAAACGTGTTGTTAAGGCACTGGCACTGTCTGCACCATTGTCACTGACATCAGCACTTTCATAACGTAGTCTGACACCACCTGAATATTTGGTACTGGTAAAGACTCCGTCCCCAAGATTGTCTGCCTGCAGGCTT
>JANTGR010000094.1 GCA_024762875.1 Sulfurospirillum sp. | reverse complement strand
CAGAAGTATCAAGATGAAATATATGAGATATTTGAACATGCTATTTTCCAATATTTTATTTTGGAAAAATAGAGCAAAAAGAGTACCCGCAATGAAAGAAAAATCAACAAAATTAAATAACTATATTTTTTATGTTATTTATTAAATAATTTGACCTATTTGTATAACCATTCGAAGAGAGCAACGATCAAAAGAGGCGATCTTCCATATCATCGCATCTCCGCACCCCCCTCGACAACTGCATCAACGACGATTACATTCGCTTTTACACCTTCTATATTTTTGAATGTTTTTGTAGTTGTAACTACCGTGATTGTACCGTAAATTGCAGTTTGCGATGCGGACACTTTTATTGCTGATTGCATCGGTATCAATACTTTTTTTCTCAAGTGCAACTTCTTTTTGTCTGTGACTGCAGGCACTGATCGCAAGGCCTGCCAGGATGAGTAGAAAAAACACTATTTTGTTTGCCGGCAGAGGTGTACTATGCTTCCTTGATATACTCTTTCCTTTTTTATTTTTGGCTTTTTTGATTAATTAAAGCCAGATTATTTAAATCATACTTTTTTAGGATATCAAGAAGTTTGACAATTCTTTCATATCTCACATCTTTGTCTATGCGCACTATGACAGGACTTTTTTTGTCACTTACTTTGGAGAGTTGCTGATCCAACTCTTCAAAAGTGACCTCTTTACCACCGGATGCGAGATTTGTCTCTCCAAGTTCTATACTGATCTCTTTCTTCTCTACAGATGCTTCAGCCTGCTCACTTTTGGGGAGATTAAGCAGTAGTGCCAACTCCTCTTTTTTGAAGACCGAAGTTACCAAAAAGAAGATAAGAAGCAGAAAAACGATATCTATGAGCGGAGTCATGTCCGGCGTGAGGGGTTCTCTTCGCTTCATGAGATACTCTTCTCTTTAGATATCAGTTTTTTGTTATGATAAATCGCCGGCAGGATATCTTTTTCCAGTTCAATCTCTATTTTATCCAGCATAGCGATAAGGTAGTTGTACCCTACATAATGCGGAATGGCCACAATAAGTCCGCCGATAGTGGTAATAAGTGCTATGGATATGCCTTTTGCAAAGATCGATGGGTCGCCCATACCCATTTTTGATATAGCCTCAAAAGCCATCTCAACACCTATGACAGTTCCTAAAAGACCTAAAAGAGGGGCGATAGAAGCAATAATTCTAATACTTGATAAACCCACTTCCAGCTTATTTATCTTGTAGGAAAGCTCATCTTTTATCAACTCTTTCACGATGTGTTCATCATGCAAGGGCACCTCTTTTTCTTCTATGACCTTGATAAGCGCATTAAGTATTTTTTGCTTTGTTTTTCTTGCATACAGTAACTGTACAAATTTCCAGATCATTATCGAGAAACCGATGATATTTAATACCACCAAAATCTCCATAATCGGACCACCTTTTTCAATATATTCTGAAATATGCATTTTTTCTCCTATAATAGTTCATATTTTATAGGAACAGAAAGTTCCCATGTGTTGCGATTTAGTTTTTTAGGTATAGGCTTAAATCTGCCTATTTTCCCCACTGTTTTAATAGCCGCTTTGTTGAGTTGCGCATACCTACACCCTTGTTGGACTCTGATGTCGGTAATAGTGCCATCTGAATGTAGCACAAATGCAACGATGACGACACCCTCTTGTCTAAGCCGTTTTGCAATTATCGGATAATATTTTCTTCTTTCTATCTCCTTTTTAAGTGCAGCTATATAAGCATTTTTAATTGCTTCTATTTTATTTTCGCTCAAGGCAGGATGCTGTTGAGGCTTCGGTTTGACTGCCGTTGATGCTTGAGCTGATTGCTTCGGCTTTGGCTTTGGTTTCAGCTTTGGCTTCGGTTTTGGTTTCAGCTTTGGCTTCGGTTTTGGTTTCAGCTTTGGCTTCGGCTTCGGTTTTGGTTTCGGTTTTGGCTTGGGCTTCGGTTTTGGCTTCGGTTTTGGTTCCGGTTTCGGCTTCGGCTTCTCTATTACGATATTTTTCAAATTGATTTTATGCACCTGAACTTTCTCTTTTTGCACTATTTTGACAGGCTCGTCAAATCTCATATAATAGAGAAGCAGATGCACACATAGCACAAAGATCAAAGCGATAAAAAACCCGCCCTTTTTCATTAACAAACTTATTTCCTTATTTTATTTGGTGTGCTTAGAGGCTAACCTGCAAGCACACACATTATTCTGACTAAAACTTGGCCTGGATGCCGACATATAGCTGTCTTCCTCTGAGAGGACCGTAAATAAATCCCACATCATAATTGCCATCAGCATCATAAAAAAGAGGGGTATCTTCATCTCCCGCCTGCGTATAGTCAAATATATTTTTTGCACCGGCATAAAGGGTGAAATTCTTGTCGATTTCTTTAGATACTTTCATATCCACTGTATAATAACTTGGTGCATCTACGGATTTGCTTTTTGAGAGATCACCCACATCGGCTAAGCGATTCCAGCCTTCGTAACCATACGCTGAAAGATCTCTCGATCCTATCCATGTCGCTGTCATATTTGCCGCCCAGCCATTGTGCTCATAGTCGATCATCAGTTTGGCACGATCTTCTATTTGCGCGAGAAATTGTGCATTTTTATACTCTTTATCAAATATATAGTGTTCATAGCTTCCGCCTATACTCCATGCCTTGCTGAGCTGGTATCCCATCACGATATCCATTGCCCACGTATTGAGTTTCTTGTCATAATTTTCAAGTGTAGGTACACTAAAATCATCTTCGTTGATATAGGCAAGATGATCTACCTGTGTCCATGTAGTTGAGGCAGTGGCAGTCAGCCTGCTGTCGTCATAAGAGAGCGCGTAGCCTGCTGAGTTTGATTTCTCAACATTGTCAATATTGACACCAAATCCCTTGTCAAGAATACCATGTTCTGATTCAAAAAATGTCAGAGGCGCACGGTATCCCTGGCCGGCAGAAATTCTTGATGTCCAGTTTCTATTATGATCCCACTTTATGTGAAGTCTTGGCACAACCAGCATCTTATCAATCTCATTGCCCTTAGCCTTTTGATCTGTCCAATCAACAGTGACTTTATCAGCCCGCAGTGCCAAAGAGACTTCGAGATTCTCCATCGGAGTCCATATATCCTGAATATAAGCACCATAAGAAGCCATATTAAAATCATCCTGTGTGATACCGGCAGTTTGGAAGAGCGCGATAGAGTCCGCATCCATCTTTTCCTGTTTGATGCTAACACCTGTGGTAATAAAATGGTATGCATTTAACATACGACTATAGCGAATATCCCCATAATAGGTTTTATCATCATTGGCATAGTCATCTCCCTCATAAATGGAATCCTGCGTTTGAAATGCGGCACTTGCAGTGGCAACAAAATTTGATGCATCATCAATTTGATGTGTCCATCTTGAAAGAACCTCTTCTCTTTCAGTGGTGATGGATTCCAGCGTACCCAGCAGATGCCCTGTGTACTGTTTGCGCACATCGTCGTCAGCAAATTTAGGCTCCCCCTTGTCCTGCATCGCACCATGGTGGTTGTCAGTGACCGGGCCGCCGAATACATCGGACTTCACACCGGAAACTTTGATATCGATATTGTCGTTATCTGTTATATCACGGGAGAATCGAAGTGAGAGAGAGTGGTTTTCCAGCTCGGGGGATTCGTTGACGCCGTTATTATCTGCATCCCACTGCCCCTGTTTGTTGTACTGGGCAGCTACTGTTGCACTGCTTTTTCGATCTTTGCTGATCCCGGTACCCACAATGGACAATTTACAGTAATCGTCATTTCCAAAAGCCAAATCTGTATACAATCCATTTTTGGTGGCTCTTTTGGTCTTGATATTGATTACCCCTCCGATTGCTTCAGGTGCGATCAATGATGCACCGCTTCCTCTTGCTATCTCGATAGAGCCTATCCCTGCCGTGGTAATAGCATCCATGCCGTAATAGCTGGAGACTGTAGAGTGCATCGGTACATCATCTATAAGTACTGTCGTGTGCTCTCCCTTTAAGCCATTGATCCGAATGCGTTTCATGCCGCACATGGAGCAGCCTTTAGCAGACTGGATACCGGGTTCATTCTCAATCGCTTCACTCAGGCTATTAGCCTGCTTTTTTTCTATCTCCTTTTCGGTAACGACCTCGGTTTTGATGATAGTGTCTTTGAGTGTACCGGCTTTTTCAAGCCTGTCTATCACATTGTCTTTAACCGTCACTTCACCAATTTGATCTGCGGCTAGTAACGGTATGCAAGCAGCAATACTTAAAATAAAACTTTTTTTCACCCATATCTCCTTTTGTTATTAAAAATATGAAAAGCTATTATCTTTACAATGATAATCTTTTTCAAAAAAGGATTATGCAACAAATATTCTTAATAACTTATTAAAATGAAAATAATTATCATTTTAATATTTAGCAGGCATCAAGACGGGTAAAAAATTATCATGATACGTGGAAGCATCATGATAAAAAACTAAAATTCGCTATCGTCTAAATGTTTGGGAACACTTAGAACTGATAACTTATTTCAAGCTTTGCATTTCGTCCCATAGCTGCATAGTCAAGCTGTTGCCATCCGTACGATAAATGATCATAATATGTTTTATCGAACAGATTTTCTACAGAAAAGGATGTACGCATTCCATTTTCATGCATTAAGTTTACCCTAAAGTCTACAGTAGTATATCCCGGTGTCGGTTTCTCATTGACCCCTACACGATCTTGCTTCATCGCACTCAGCGCAGAGAGCTCTGTATTGATATAGAATTCATCAAATTCGCTTTCATAGATCACACCATAATTCGCCTTATAAGGAGTTATTCTGTTTAACGGACGATCCGCACTGGTATCTTCACCTCTGGTTAAAGTACCTGAAAAAAAGATACTCCAGGCATCATCAATAAAGTATTTAGCATCCAACTCTCCACCATATATCTTAGCCTTAGAGACGTTTTGGTACTGATAAATTTGTGAAGCAGGTGGTTCGTTTGGATTGATTAAAATCTTCTGTATCAGATTATTTACACGATTATAATAGAGTGAAGCAGAGACCTGATACTTGTCACTTTTGCTACGTACTCCGACGTCAATATTGAAACTTGTTTCAGGATCAAGATCCGGATTTCCTCTATCCTGAGAGGGGCCGTCATGTGGTCCGAAAAAGTATCTTTCCAGCAGTGTCGGTGCCCTGAAAGCACGGCCTATGTTAGCATATATATTGGTTGTCTCACTTGTTTTGTATACAGCACCAAGTTCACCACTAAAGGCAGCATCGGTGTCAGACTGTGGCGAGGTGATGAAAAATGGCGACGGGGCACCATCCGTCTCTGCTTTAATCGAGTCATACCGTATCCCGGTTGTCAAGCGCAGTGCTTCACTGTAAGTAAATTCATCCTGAACGAAAACCCCCAGACCATCACGTGATGAAGGGGAAATCGGTGGAACACCGCTGAACTTTTCTATAACAGGCGGAAAACCGTTCATGACTCTTGCAGAGGTAAGATCCTCATCAAAATAGTCGAATCCCGTAATGATACGATGTTTGTCGGTGGGTTTTAAAGTCCACTGTCCTCTCAAAGAAGAGGTCTTCTTGTCCACATGTATATCTACCAACTTGTTGGCATCAGGTTTTCTGATACGGTGCCTGTTGTGCTCCTGCCAGCTGGAAATCAGTTCAAACCCTCTAAGTAAACCATTGTCATTACTATAGGTAAGTTTAGCCTCTCCCTTTGTATGCTTTTCATCTTTGTAATAATCCGAAACAAACTTTCGCGGCGCAGTAATGCCTATATCTGCTCTGTTCTGCCAAAGGTTGATCGAAGCGTTCCAGTTGCCAAATGTATAGTCACCGCCTCCCCAGATTGTATGGCCATCATAAAAACTGTACTTTACCTCCTCCTCGGGAGACTCAATATTATCCGTGTCACGATTGACTCCACCAATATAAAAGTTCAGATCTTTCACGCTTCCATTCAACTGTCCTTCCACTCTTTTTGCATCGTTATTGCTCTCATAACCTACACCAATGTCTCCGCCGAGTACAAGTGTATCACTCTTCTTTTTGGGTGCTTTTTTTGTGATAATATTCACCACGCCCCCGATGGCGCCTGCGCCGTAAAGCACAGACCCTGATCCTTTTACGACTTCCATCCGCTCTATCTGTGCAGGGTCTATAGATAATATATGATTACCTCCCGGTCTCTCATCAGAAAGACGTACCCCGTCCACCAGGATCAAAACCTGTTCGCCGGAGAGTCCTCGTATCACAGGCATCACCGATCCCCCTGCTGTTTTGGCATCTATGCCGCTCGTGTGCTTGAAAAGCTCTTTAACACTGGTGATCCCTTTTTCCTTTATCTTTTCAGATGTAAGCACATCTACTGATGTTGGCGCTTCATCTGCTTTCAACTCAGGGTTTTGCGTGGCAGTAACAGTAATCTCGTCCAGTCTCAATGATTCGTCTGCATCTACCCATGTCACAGAGCATGCCAAAAACAGAGAATTGACCATCCATATTTTTTTCATAGTTATCCTTATATGTATATGTTTTCTTGCAATAATTTTAATTGTGTTTTAGTTGTGATTGATTATGAAAAAATAACCGGAGGTGCGGTGGCACGATAGCCCAAAGCCTGGGAAGCGACACCTTCTAGTGAATTTTGTACTATTTTTACGGGTCGGGATACACTTACATGCTTATAGTTAAACGCTGACCTGACGAGAATTTTTTCTGCTTCTTCACTGATTTGGACAGCGATATTATAGTCATTGAGCAAAAACAGAGCGCCGCTTTGCTCTGTACTTTGCAATTGTTTTAACATAAGACATGTTTTACAGTCAGAAGCGCCATGAAGTGTATGCTTATGAAAATGCATCGTGGCACTCTGGGCTGTCCATACAAGAAGGACGACCAGCAGTATGTTAAAAAATGTCTTACGATTTTTCATTCTAAACAGGTACCTGACATTGTTCATGGCGGGAGTATAACCCGATAAAGATTAAATGCAACTAAGTTGCATTTAAACCAGAACATAGCTGTAAGACTTATAGAGAAAAACCATAAAGTTGACTCCAGGTATCTCATCTCAGATATTTACGGCCGATAAGCTCAATAACTGTGTAAGATTACCGTTCAAACAACCTGATTATCTCTCCCACCATCTTTCGCGCACTACGCTGTCGTCGAAAGAGAGCACTTGCCCTATCACAGGGGTGGTTATCACGACATCGAGCTCTCTGGCCCTGGCGACCGCTCTGTTGACGGGTTCGTCCCAGGCGTGGGTACTGAGGTCAAACCCGGCCCAGTGCATCGGGAGCATGACCCCGGCATCGAGATCTTTGGCGGCTTGTACCGACTCTTCGGGCATCATGTGCACCTCCCGCCACGATACATTGT
>JANTGR010000093.1 GCA_024762875.1 Sulfurospirillum sp. | reverse complement strand
CAGATGGCAGTGTGAAACCTATCATGATAGAGAAGCTGCACAAGGATATCTCTTTGCTGTTGTTTCCTTCTAAAAGCAGAGCGTTAGCACTGGATAAAGGATATAAAGCGATGGTGGAAGAGCAAAGCTACATCTATGGACGCGATGCCAATGTCAAACCAATGGAAAATGTATATAAAGAGCGAAAAGCAGAAGATACAACAGGTATAAAAACTCCGATTGTACGATGAGTTGTAACCCTTTTGTTATCATGATAGTATACTATATACTATCATGATAAAAGGATAAAAAGTGCCATATGAAGTATAAATCAATTTTTGTTTCAGACATTCACTTGGGTACGAAATTTTCCCAGGCAGAGAAGTTTTTAGATTTTATGAAAGAGCATGAGTCGGATAATCTTTATCTTGTAGGTGACATTATCGACGGCTGGGCCATCAAGCGTAAATTTCGCTGGGGGCAGGCACACTCTGATGTCATCCAAAAAGTACTGCGTAAAGCAAGAAAAGGAACCAATGTCTTTTATATCACAGGCAATCATGATGAATTTCTACGCTCATTTCTGCCCTTGATATTGGGGGAAAATCTTACAATTTTAAATGAAGCAGATTATATTTCTCATAATGGAAAGCGATATTATGTGACGCATGGAGATTTTTTTGATTCTATTACGATGACGAAGAAATGGCTTGCCATTGTTGGGGATATAGGATATGATCTACTCTTAAACCTCAACCAGTCTCTCAATTTCATCAGAAGAAAACTGGGTATAAACCGTTATTGGTCACTTTCAAAATATGTCAAAGACAATGTCAAAAAATCTGCTGCATTTATCTCTGACTATGAAGGAACCTTGGCAAATCATGCCAATCATAAAGGCTATGATGGCATCATCTGCGGGCATATACATAAAGCAGAAATGAAGATGATAGGCAATATAGAGTACAAAAATTCCGGTGACTGGGTAGAATCCTGTACTGCACTGGTGGAAACCCTGGATGGAGAATGGAAAATTATAGATTGGATGGAACATGAAAATTAGTCTTGCATTATCAGGCGGTGCGGCAAGAGGTGCTTTTCACCTGGGTGTTTTGCAGGCATTAGAAGAAAATGGCATGGAGATCGTAGCCATATCAGGTAGCAGTATTGGTGCTATCATCGGCACAAGTTATGCAGCTGGCGTAAGCCCCAAAGAGCAACTGGAAATATTTCAATCCAAAGCTTTTAAAAAAGCTTTTAAGTTTAATAGTCTCAAAAGTGGACTTTTACGCATAGACAGTCAAAAAGAGATTTTAAAAGAACTTGTCCCCATACGCAATATCCAAGATACTGCTATCAAGCTGCATGTCACCACTATAGACCTCTATTCTGGAGAGATTGTACGATTTAGTGAAGGAGATGCTATCACTTTATGCCTGGGCTCCTCTGCTGTCGTACCTCTCTTTAAGCCAATAGTTTATAACGGCTATGAACTTGTAGATGGTGGTATCATGGACAATCTTCCTGCTACACCACTGCTACAGTATGGATTTCCGATCTTTGGAGTAGATTTGCACCCGCAACAAGCAGGTTTCAAAAATTCTCTCTCCGGCATCATTAAACGTACTATATTTTTACTCTGGCGTGCTTCAGTACAAAACCAGATTGAACTTTGTGATTTATACATTACGCATCACGATCTTTCAAAACAGAGTCTGTTTCGTCTAAAAAATCTACAGGAAATGTTTGACTTAGGGTATGAAACAACACTGGAACTTACAGCGTATTAAATAAAAATTTGATATAGATATAAGCATCTGTAAATAGTGAAATATTCAACCCCTCAATGCCATTAAGTGAACACTTTTGGAACAAAGTCCCAAAAGTTATGCTAACGCTAAGTTCTCCTCAACGGAGGGTTCACGCACAGATAAACCGTGCTTAAGATCTCTTAACTTAAGGGTATTGACACTCTCACGCTAATAACTTCCCTCACCGACAGAGATAACATAATTGTCATCAACCTCAACAACATCAAATTCATGCTTCCCACAGAAGCTGTCATTGCACTGCTGTGCCCATGCGCGTGCTATTCTAAGAGCATTTTCTTTATCATCAAGTGTTTTAATTTGAGGCATATTTTTGCGTTTTGCACATCCGCACAGTTTTTCTACTACGACATGGTGTTCCATTGTGTATCCTTTTAGTTTTTATAAGGAATATAGTGCATAAAGTGTGCGAGAAAAGACACTTCCCCTAGGAAGGGGAATGGGGTTGTGTGGGAAAGTGTCTTAGTTTGACTACTTATCTGATAAGATCAAAGAAGTAATCAGTAGTTGCGATACCTTTAGTATCTTCATCTAGATGATCAAGAACTTTATTGGTAATCCAAGTCAAGAGGTTAAGACCACCATCATATCCAGCAATAGAGTATCTATGCAAATGGTGTCTGTCAAAGATTGGGAAACCAATATAAATTAACGGTGTACCTGTATCTCTCATCAACTCTTTTCCATATGAGTTACCGATCATAAAATCTACTGGCTCTGTGAAGATTAAACTTCTCATATGCCATAAATCTTTACCAGCCCATACATGTAGGCTTTCTGCTGCCGGAGATGTATCTAAGAGTGCTCTCATCTCATCTTCCCAACCGCGTGGCGCATTGTGACAAAGTACATGCGTTGGCTCAGCACCCATCTCCAATAAGAAAGAAACCATACCTAAAAGGAAATCAGGATCTCCCCAAATAGCAAATTTCTTACCATGCATATATGGATATGAATCTTGCATAGCATCCACAAGTCTACCACGCTCTACTTTTAACTTCTCAGGAACATCTTTACCTGTAAGTTCTGAAAGCTTCATAAGAAATTCATCCGTACCTTTAAGACCAATTGGATTGAGTTCAACTTTCTCTTGCTTCCATCTTTTCATCAATTTCATCGTTTTTACAGTACTATATTTTTGTAGTGTGATAGTCGCTTTAGAATTTGCACAATCTTTAGCATCTTCTATTTTTGTACCACCTGCAAACATATTGTAACTTCCCGCTGGCATATCCCATTGGTCAGAGTGATCACCTAACATGATATAGTCATAGTCAAATGCTTCTACCATAGCTTTTACTGATCTGATACTTCCGATATATGTCTCAAAACCTGGAATGATATTGATACGCTCTTTTTTGTTCTCTTTATCAACATTGCCTTCTGTCAGCTGATGCATCGTACCTTGCATCATGTTATCATAACCCGTGATATGAGAACCGACAAATGATGGTGTATGTGCATAAGGGATAGGATAATCTTCAGGAAGAAATTCACCACCATCTTCTTCTTTTGCTGCTGTAGCAAATGCAAACAAGTCATCACCGATAACCTCAGCCATACAGGTAGTAGAAACCATAATCATATCCGGTTTATAAACTGCTGCACAGTTTTTTAAGCCATCTTTCATATTAACAAGACCACCAAATACCGCAGCATCTTCTGTCATAGAATCACTTACACAAGGAGTCGGCTCTTTGAAGTGTCTAGTAAAATATGATCTAAAGTATGCAACACACCCATGTGAACCATGCACATAAGGCATTGTGTTTTCAAAACCAAGTGCTACCATAACGGCACCAAGTGGTTGACATGCTTTTGCAGGGTTAACAGTGATTGCTTCACGTGCTAAATTCTTTTCTCTGTATTCCCATGTTTTTGTCCACTCAGCAACCTCTTTTACCTTTTCAGGATTGATGGCACCCATCGCACCTTCAAACTCTTTTTTTGTCTTTAAAACATCCTGATATTCAGGTTTTTTGAAAAGATCTTTACCATTTACAATTTTATCTACGTCTTGCATTATGCTTCTCCTTCTTTATCCCATGGTGCTGTTGAGTGTCCCCATACTGGAGAATTCAATGCCAAATCCATATCTTGAGCAAATATTGCAAATCCGTCATAACCATGGTAAGGACCACTATAATCCCAAGAGTGCATTTGTCTATATGGTAATCCCATTTTTTGGAATACATATTTTTCTTTAATACCTGATGCAACAAGATCCGGTTGTAATTTTTTAACAAATGCTTCAAGCTCATACTCATTCACATCATCATATATCACTGTTGATCTAAATATCTCATCTTTTGTTCTTTTATAATCATCATCATGACCAAATTCATAACCAGTACCGATTACTTCCATACCAAGATCTTCATAAGCTCCGATAACGTGTCTAGGTCTTAAACCACCGACAAATAACATGACTTGTTTACCTTCTAATCTTGGTTTATATTTAGCAACAACACCATCAATCATTGGTTGATATTTAGCGATAACTTCTTCACATTTTGCCTGAATCTTCTCATCAAAGAATGCTGCAATTTTTCTCAAAGATGTGATAGTCTGCGTAGGACCAAAGAAGTTATATTCAATCCAAGGTATACCATACTCTTTTTCCATATGTCTAGAGATATAGTTCATAGATCTATAACAGTGGAGTAAGTTTAACTTCACTTTTGGTGTTTGCGCCATCTCTTTGAGTGTCGCATCACCTGACCATTGTGCTGTCACTCTAAGACCCATTTCTTCAAGAAGGATTCTAGAACTCCATGCATCACCACCAATGTTATAATCACCGATAATCGCTACATCATATTCACCTGGTTCAATTGGCTCACCAAGTGTTGGTGCATTGCCTTCAAAGACATAATCTCTGATCGTATCATTTGCAATGTGATGTCCTAATGACTGGGAAACACCACGGAAACCTTCACAGTTTACAGGAACGATTGTATGACCTGTCTCTTTTGCATACATTTTAGATGTTGCATTGATATCATCACCAATCAAACCAATCGGACATTCAGACTGGACTGTAATACCATTGTTTAAAGGGAAAAGACCATCAATTTCTTCAAGACATTTTGTCAGTTTTTTATCACCACCAAATACAATATCTTTTTCTTGGAAGTCTGATGAAAAGTTCATCGTGACAAATGTATCAACACCTGTTGTACCGATATAATAGTTTCTTCTACCAGCACGGCTGTATTGACCACAACCAATTGGACCGTGAGAGATATGAATCATATCTTTAACCGGACCCCATACAACACCTTTAGATCCTGCATACGCACAACCTCTTTGACTCATAACACCTGGAACTGTCTTTTTGTTACTTCTAACACTTCCGCATGTTTTAGCACTCTCATCTTCCGGACTGCCAACACCAATGTGTTTGGCACGATTTTTAGCTGCTTTCTCAGGGTACGCTTTTAATACCTCTTCCACAGCCGCTTTTTGTTTAGCTTCTAATGATTCTGGACCCATAATTTTCTCCTATGTTTTTTTTACTTTTGCGCCTATTGTTAAAGTTATGCAGCTTCAACACGGAAAAGAGACATAGAATCAAATTTTTTACATAGAGCCATTGTTTCATCATCAGAATCTAATCTTTTAGAAAGCTCTGACATTTGGTAACGGTTTGTATATATCATATAATCTGTCTCTGCTGTTTTAGTATAGTGTGCCAATGCTTTAAACATAAAAGTATCCTTATTGGCATAAGTCACTTCTTCTTTTTGACCATGTGCTTCAATTGTCATCTTTATTTCATTAATATCACTGGTATCTACATCTGCTGCATCTAATTTTTCTACTACTTTTTCATCTGGTACGTTATTTCCCATATCTGCTGGGAAGTGAAATCCTAATATAAACATCTTTTGTCCTTTTTTCTGTTGTTTTCATTTCATTATCGAAAGTGTTTTTAGGTTCTCCTTCAAGAGGAGAATCAGTGAGCCTTACAGGCAAGCCGTTTTTCGTGTTTGTAAATTATGCTTCAGCAGATTTACCAACATTTTCTTCATCAGCCTCTTCTTCAAGACCAAATTCCATAAGAAGATCTTCAAGATCATCCATCTCTAATGGTGTAGGAATGATTTTCATATCATTTGCGATAATTTTTCTTGCAAGCTCTTTGTACTCTAATGCCTGATCAGATGATGGGCTGTATTCAACCACTGTCATTCTTCTAAGCTCTGCATGTTGTACAATGTTGTTTCTTGGAACAAAGTGAATCATTTGTGTTCCCAGTTCTCTTGCAAGTGCCCATGCAAGATCATACTCACGATCTGTCATACGTGCATTACAGATAAGTCCGGCAAGTCTAACACCACCTGTATTTGCATACTTCAAAATACCTTTTGAAATGTTATTTGCAGCATACATTGCCATCATTTCACCTGACATAACGATATAGATCTCTTGTGCTTTACCTTCACGAATCGGCATTGCAAAACCACCACAAACAACGTCACCAAGAACGTCATAAGATACGAAGTTCAAACCATCTTCTTCATAAGCACCCTCTTCTTCTAGGAAGTTAATAGCAGTGATAACACCACGACCTGCACAACCAACTCCTGGCTCTGGTCCACCTGACTCAGTACAGTTAATCCAACCACCTGGAGCATCTGGAGCAAACATACCTGCACCTGGTTTACAAGCATCTTCAAGCTCTAAATCCTCTACTGTTCCCATCTCAGCAGCTAACTGTAAGATAGTATTTTGCGCTTTTTCATGAAGAATAAGTCTTGTAGAATCCGCTTTTGGATCACAACCTACAATCATGATGTTTTGATCAAAGTAGTGTGCCATTGAAGCAAGTGTATTTTGAGAAGTAGTTGATTTACCAATTCCACCTTTACCATAAAATGCGATTTGTCTTAATTCTGACATATTGTCTCCTTGTTGTATTTTGTTTACACAGGAGTATATGCAGAAGCTATTCTAGTTTTTTGACCTACCTTTAAAGCAGACTTTGAGACAATCTGTACAAATTTGTTAGAATAAAACTTGCAAATGGTGATAATATTGTCACTATTTCGTTATATCTCACCTTTTTATTTTGTATAATCAATAAAAACTAATAAGGGAAACTATCAAAATGAATTTTTCAACCTATATCAAAGCAGTTGGCACAGGTATCAAAGGAAACCGTAATCTCAGTTTTGAAGAGAGCAAAGACATGATGGTGCATATGCTAGAACAAAGTGTTCATGGTGAACAGATTGCCGCATGTCTGCTAGGTTGGCGGCTCAAACCGGAAACAGTTACAGAATACAAAGGTGCTCTTGCTGCATGTGATCAGTACATATCCTATCACGATATACCAAACTCACTAGAACTTGGTTATCCTTATGACGGAAAAGTACGAACTCCCTACATCATATCCTTGATAGCCAAGATGTTAAAATCTTTTGATGTGCCGGTAGTGCTCATCGGTGATGACAAGCAACCGGCAAAAAATGGTATCACACTTCAGGAGTTGTCTCATCATATACACTTTGATACCAATGTACACTACTTTGAAAGAGCCGAAATATTTCCAAACTTACATCACTTAACAGCACTTAGAAATCGTCTGGGGCTTAGAAGTGCATTTAATACACTGGAAAAGTTACATGG
>JANTGR010000092.1 GCA_024762875.1 Sulfurospirillum sp. | reverse complement strand
CTTTTGGGCATGAGCCCTCTGATGATGCAGCAGATTCGCAAGATCTCTATAATGTGATTGAACAAAAAATTGTACCACTTTTTTATAGACTGGGAGAGGATACGCTTCCACATGCATGGATAGCGATGATGAAAAAAGCGATGATGTCCATTACACCGTCATTTAGTGCAAGACGGATGATGAAAGAGTATCTGGATAAGTTTTATATTCCCATTTCAAAAGAGTTACAAAAAGAAGATATAGACAAGTAAAATAAATTGAGTGTTTTGAACAAATCCACTTGTGAACGACTTTTGCAGCCGTTTTGCGGCGCAGCCTTAGTCAATAAGGGAGTTTGTTCAGAACATTCGATTAAAAAAAAGGATTTAAAATGGCAATGATGCAATCATTTGGAGCAGCAGAAGTAGTGACAGGGTCTTGTCATCTGCTACAATTAAAAAGCGGTTTAAATATCATGGTTGATTGTGGGATGTTTCAGGGAAAAAGTGAAGATAAAAATGCACAGAAGTTTGGATTTGATCCCAAAGATGTAGATATCTTACTGATCACACATGCGCACCTGGATCATGTGGGGCGTATCCCAAAACTGGTAAAAGAGGGATTTAAGGGCAAGATAATAACGCTTCGTTCGACGATGGATTTGGCACAGGTTGTATTGCTTGATAGTGCCCACCTGATGGAAGAGGAGTATCGTACGCATTTTCGAAAAGCCCAGCGTATCGGTAAAGAAGGCAAGCTCAAAGCACCTTTATATACAGTTGATGATGTGGATGCTGCTTATGATCTACCAGTAGAGTATGCTACATACGGTAAAGAGATCAGCTTGGGAAAAGATGTCAAAGCGACTTTTAGAGATGCCGGTCATATTCTTGATTCTGCTACTATCGAAATCGATTTTACAGAAGATGAACAGCCAAAAACCATTGTTTTTAGTGGGGATTTGGGCAATCACAATGATATGGTCATGCCTGCTCCCCAAAAAGTCAAAAAAGCAGACACGCTCTATATCGAATCAACTTATGGAGACCGAAACCACAAAGGAATAAAAGAAAGTGAAGCTGAATTTAAAGAAGCAATTCAAAATACACTACTATCTGGAGGCAGTGTACTGATTCCCTCTTTTGCGATAGAAAGAACCCAAGAAATACTGTGTATCCTGAAACAGATGTATGATGCCGGAAATCTTCCCAAGTGTAAAATTTTTCTTGACTCTCCTATGGCGATTCGTGCGACCAACCTTTACAATCTCTATCATGATGAATTAAGCAAATGCTGTAATGACTTCCTGGAGCGTGACGGCACTATATTTGAATTTCCATATGTCAATTATACGCTTAAACCGGATGAATCTAAAAAAATCAATGAAGAAGATGCTTGTATCATTATCGCCGGCAGCGGGATGTGTACAGGGGGAAGGATCCTGCATCACTTCAAAAACCGAATCTGGAACCCTAAAAACAGTGTTATTTTTGTTGGTTTTCAAGCTTATGGTACACTGGGTCGAAAGATAGTAGAGGGAGCAGAATTTATCAAACTCTATCATGAAAAAGTAAAAGTCAATGCAAAGATTTATACCATCAATGGATTTTCAGCACACGCTGACCAAAAAGAGTTGATAAGCTGGATGGAAAGTTTTGAAGAGTTGGGCAATGTCTATCTGATTCATGGGGAAAAAGATAAACAGAAGATTTTCAAAAAAGCAATCAAAGCAGCATTGCCCAATAAAGTACATATAGTCAAAGAAGGTGAAGCAATTTATATTTAAGGAAAAAAGATGCATTATCTTGTAGCAGTAGATTTATCGGAGCCAACACAGAGGATTGTGGATACACTTTTAAAATGTGTCCACAAAGATAAAGATGCAGTCTGGCTGTTGCATGTTGCAGCCCCGGAACCGGACTTTGTTGGTTATGGTGTGGATACACCGCCTATACGAGAAGTCACTGCCAAAAACTACCATCAGGAAATATGTGACTTGGAGCGGTACGAAGCACAGATTAAAAAGGCGGGTATGCGTGTGCAATCACGGATTGTACAAGGTGTCACTGCTGAGACCATTTTACATAAGATAGAAAAGTGGAACATTGACATGCTGATAATGGGTTCTCATGGAAAAGGTTTTTTCAAACGGGTTGTACTAGGCAGTGTCAGTGAAGAGATTGTACGAAGAGTGGAAATACCCGTTGTAATAGTACCGGTACATGAAGCCTTAGAGGAGCCAAGATGACAAAAACAGCACATACGATCAAAGCGGTTTTGATGGCCGGAGGTTTTGGTACACGTATTCAGCCCCTGACCAATTCCATTCCCAAGCCGATGCTTCCTATCATGGATATTCCTATGATGGAACATATCATCTATAAACTCAAACGAAGCGGTATTGAGGAAATCATCATTTTGCTTTATTTCAAACCTGAAGTGATACAGGCACATTTTGGTAACGGTAGTGCCTGGGGAGTAAAGATTACTTACGCTTTACCGGATGATGACTACGGTACTGCCGGAGCTGTTGGATATGCCAGAGAGTATCTGGATACGACATTTATGATCGTCAGCGGAGATCTGGTGACAGATTTTAATTTTGCTGAAATTATCGATTACCACTATGCTCACGCTTCCAAACTCACCATCACACTGACACCGGTTGAAGATCCATTGCAATTTGGCGTTGTCATTACCAACCAACAGGGTAAGATTGAGAGATTTTTGGAAAAACCAAGCTGGGGAGAAGTCTTTAGTGATACGATCAATACCGGCATCTATCTTATAGAGCCTGAGATTTTATCCTATATTCCACTCAATGAAACTTATGATTTTTCTAAAGATCTCTTTCCTAAACTCATTAAAGAAGGTATCGATCTTTGGGGCTGCAGTATCAAAGGGTACTGGAGAGATGTGGGGAATTCAACCAGCTACAGAGAGGTACATGAAGATATTTTAAAAGGCAAGATCGTTTATGACCTGCCAGGCAGCTGTATCGATACAGAAAAAGGGCAGTTATGTCTGCAAAAAGATATGTCACTTCCTTCTTCAGTGAAGGTAAAAGGATTGGTTGTCATCGGTCAAAACAGTACGATTGCACAAGGTGTACAATTGGAAAATTGCGTCATTGGCAAAGGATGCACCATCGCTGAGGGCGTGAAGATTAAAGACTCAGTACTCTGGGATAATGTCAGCATCGCAGAAAAAAGCTCTATACAAAATGCCGTGATTTGCAATGACACGACTATCCAAGCACAATGCCGGATAGATCATGGTGCAGTTATCGCAGAATTCTGCCAAATAGAACAAGCAGTGAAAATCATCAAAGATGTCACCATCTGGCCGCATAAAACGATCGAAAAAAATGCTGTTGTCGCAACCAATGTTGTCTGGGGAGAACAGTACAAAAGTACACTTTTTCACAAAGGAAAAGTGATCGGCTCAGCCAATGTGGAACTAACCGGTGAAATGGCCGTCAAAATAGCAGAAGCTTTTGGTACAGTATTGCAAGAAGGCTCTATGGTTTATGTCTCACGAGACTACCATCCTTCTTCACGTATGCTGAAACGTTTTATCATGGGAGGATTACTCTCTACCGGAGTCAACTGTGTGAGTATCCAGGCACTCCCAAGCAATGTCATGCGTCATGACCTTTTTAAAAATGATAAAATCGCTGCTGGTATCCATATCCGCCAGTCTGTCAGCCACCTCAATCAAACAGAAATCGTATTTTTTACGCATGAAGGGATGTTGATAGACAACAACCTGTCCAAAAATATAGAACGTATCTTTTTTAGAGAGCAGTTCAGACGTGTCAACCCCGGTCATGTAGGGAAAATATACCCTGCTCTGGATATGAAACAAGCCTATAAAAATGATGTTAGAACACTTATCAGTGCAGAATTATTTGCAAAAAAAGAGATAAAAATCATTGCCAATATGCTGCATGGCATGGTCAGCGATATTTATCCAATCTTGCTGGATACTCTCAAAATTGACAATATCATGATCAATGACTACGTCAGTCCAAAGCGACTTGAAAAAGTCACAGCAACCAACCAGACAGCAGCCAAAAAAGAACTCTCCTCTATCGTAAAAGCCCTGCATCTTGATCTGGGACTTTTACTCTATCCCAACGGGCAGCGTCTGGATATCATCGACAATAGAGGTAAAACCATACGCCGGGAACAGGTTTTGATGGCACTGTTATACATGCTGCACCTGCACGATACTAAAATCTATAAGATTTATCTACCGGCATGGGCACCAGATATCATGGACGATAAATTTACCGATATCACTATCACCAGAGGCAGGTTGATGGGCAAAAAGATAGACTTCCTGGGAGAGTTTGACTTGATAGCAGATGTCAATGCCCATTATGCCTTTACAGAGTTTGGTTTTCACAGCGATGCCATCTTTGCCAGCTTGAAAATACTCTCCTTTTTGGCACTGCATAAACTCTCTTTTTCAGATGTATTGGACAAAATAGATCCATTTTATTATCGCTCAGTGTCACTCGCCTGTCCGGCAGCAGCCAAAGGAAAAGTGATGCGGCTTTTTCTGGAAGAAGCAAAAGAGTATGAAGTCTCCTATATTGATGGTATCAAAATCACTTTTGCGCCTTATGTATGGATATTGATGATTCCTGATGACCATACTGATGCCATACATCTGCATATCCAGGCAAAAGATAAAAGAAAAGGCAAGGAAATCAAACACCGGTATATCCAAAAACTCAAAAATTGGATCGCACAGGAGCAATAAGGTGTTCAAAGTTTACTTTTTTCTCTTGATTGTACTATAATCATGGTTCTATTGAAAGAAAGGAATTTTTATTGAGAAAGAAAAAAATTGGTTTTTTAGAAGCTTTTAGTATCGGTGTCGGCGGCATGGTCGGTGGTGGTATCTTTGCGGTTTTGGGTCTGACTATCACCCTTGCCAAAGGGGCAGCGCCTATCGCATTTGCCATCGCTGGTTTTATCGCATTGGTGACAGTCTATTCGTATGTGAAGCTCTCTTTGCGTTACCCCAGTGCCGGCGGTACGATAGAATTTATCGTGCGGGGATTTGGCAATAATATTTTTTCTGCTTTTGTCAACAATCTCATGCTGGTAAGCTATATCATCATGCTCGCGCTCTACGCCTATGCCTTTGGCAGCTATGGTTCAGCACTCATCATGGGTAGTGATGTCCCCTGGGTGCACAAATCACTCTCTGCTGGCGTCATCGTTGTGTTTACGCTGATAAACCTCTTGGGAGCATTTATGACTGGGCGGGCAGAAGATATCATGGTATTTGCCAAAATTGCTATCTTGCTTTTATTTGCCGGAGTGGGATTTATGACAATTCATCCCGAACACTTAGCACAAAGTGAGTGGATGCCCCTACCCTCTGTAGCAGCTGGCGGGCTCATCATCTTTTTGGCCTATGAAGGTTTTGAACTCATCGCCAATACAGCCCGTGACATCAAAAACCCAGAGAAAAATCTACCAAGGGCGTATTATTCGGCTGTTATTTTTGTGATTATTTTATATATCATGATAGCCACTGTTGCCGTAGGCAATGTCACATTCCAAGAGGCAAAAACAGCTCAGGATTATGTCCTCGCCAAAGCGGCAGAACCATTTTTTGGAACAACTGGATTTATGCTTATCGGTATCGCCGCACTGCTCTCTACTGCTTCTGCTATCAATGCGACTATTTATGGCGGAGGGCGTACCAGTTATCTTATCGCCAAGTTGGGAGAACTCCCCGTCAGCTTTGAAGAAAAGATAAAAAATGGTTACAAAGGGATGATTATCATGGGTATTTTGGGTATCATCTTTTCTATCTCTTTTAATCTTGACAATATCTCTGTTGCCGGTAGTATTGGCTTTCTCATCGTATTTGCTTTGGTCAATATGGCAAACTTTATCCTCCATAAAGAGACTGGGGCAAGTCGTATCATCGCAGGTTTTGGTACTGTTTTATGCATCGCAGCCACTGCGATACTGCTGGGTTACAATGCACTGCATTCTCCACAATCTCTGGTGACCAGTGCTATCGCCATCACCATGGTATTTTTATTTAGTTTCTTTTATGCGCATTTCAAACATCGACGAGATATCATGCATATATTTATGGACAAGCGTTTACAACGGGCAGAAGCAAAAGCCAAAAAAGAACAGGAAAAATGAAAACAACACCATCTGTCATTATCAGGATCATACTCTGGATAGTACTGCTTCTTGGGGGCGGATGGTTTTCTGTTGTTCATGATCTAAATGCTTTTAGAGAAATTTTCTTTCAGCCCCTGTTTCATCTCATCACCCTGGTGCTGGGCTTGGCATTGATAAAACTCACCTTTCATGCTGCGGCGACTGGCGGAAAGGAGTTGGCAGAACATGGCAGAAGAGGAGAGATTCCTAGACTCGAGACCAATCAACTTGTCACTACCGGCATCTATACATGCACCCGCCATCCGATGCTCTTTGGCTTGATGTTTATTCCTCTTGCACTGGCTTTAATCTTGGGTTCGCCGACTTTTATACTCTTTACAGCACCTATCGAAATGCTTTTTATCTTTATCATGGTCTGGATTTTTGAAGAGAAGGAGTGCCGGGAAAAATTTGGTGTTGATTATGATCTCTATACTCAAAAAGTACCGCTTTTTCCAAAAACACGGGCTTGCATGAAAAGGTTATTTCTATCATGATGAAAGAAAGGCAAACAATGGCAAAACTTATTCTACTGCGTCACGGGGAAAGTCTCTATAACAAACAGCATCTCTTTACCGGATGGAGCGATGTAGAACTTTCACAAAAAGGAGAAGAGGAGGCAAAAAAGGCAGGGCAAATCCTGCGCAAACATCAACTCTATCCTGATATCTGCTTCACCTCCTGGCTCAAACGCGCGATCCATACTGCACAGCTGACACTCAAAGAACTGGAATGGGAACATATCAATTGTCTCAAAAGCTGGAAACTCAATGAACGACACTATGGCGCATGGCAGCAATGCAACAAAAGCGCTATTGAACAAGCAGTAGGTGATACAATGTTTGTTGCTGTACGACGCGGATTTACTGCAGCTCCACCACATTTAGAACCAGATGATCCAAGAGCAGCACAAAGGGAAGCCAAGTACCACGCTGTCGATCCTTCCAAACTGCCTCTTGGTGAATCCCTCAAGCAGACACAGGCACGTGTACTTGCCTATTATGACAAGATGATAGTACCTCTGTTAAAAGAGGGGCAAACTGTCCTCATCTGTGCACATGGAAATTCACTGAGAGGATTGGTAAAGATGCTGGAAAATATTGATGATAAAAGTATAGAAAATGTAGAAGTAGCCACTGGTGTGCCTATCATATACACGCTGGATGATGCACTACAAGTACACTCCAAAGAGATACTGGGTCTATCATGATAGATGAATGGTACAGCAAAGCATCAAATAGCTACAGGGAACATCTAAAATGCAACTTTAG
>JANTGR010000091.1 GCA_024762875.1 Sulfurospirillum sp. | reverse complement strand
TCATGATGTTTTTGATGGTGATGTTATTGTTGCCGGCAGAGACGGTTCTTCGATAGAGCGCTTCTAATCTGGCAAGCAGCTCCTGTATGCTGAAAGGCTTCGCAAGATAATCATCTGCCCCACGCTTCAAGCCCAGCACCTTATCCTCAACCTCACCTTTGGCAGTCAGCATGAGTATGGGCGTTGTGATATTTTTTTTGCGCAGATTTTGTAAAAGATCAAGTCCGTTCATCCTGGGCATCATCCAGTCCAGAATGATCACATCATAATGGTTGAGTGTCGCCAGATAAGTACCGTCGGCACCATCTTCAGCGGTATCGACAACATGGTTCTCTTCTGTTAATGTCTCTTTCAAAAGAGAGAGGATGTTTTTGTCATCCTCTACGATTAAGACTTTCATCAATCCTCTTTCTCTTCACCTTTTTCATCATCTTCCTCATAATCTGGTTCATCTATACTTGACGCCAGAATTTTGCCATTGCCGGCATCGACTATAATCTCTAAAGTTTTACCATCATCCTGAAAGAGTTCACTCTCATATACCAGGTTGCCATCTTTGTTTTCAAGTTCTACCTTTGTAATTTTACCAGAAAATTTTGCTTGTATATTTGCTATCACATCGCTGATTGTAACTTTTGCTGCTTTTATCTCTTCTACTTCATTAGATTTTTCACTAATTTGCACTGAACTTTTTATCTGCAACTCTTTATCATGATCATCAGTTTCGATATCTCCTGCTATAATTACACCCCCTGCCAAACTCAATAAAAGTAATCCTTTGATTACATATCTATTTTTCATAATTTATCCTTCATTATTTATTATCAACCAATTATTTTGATTGATAGGCGAATTATAAGAGCAGTGTATGAAACAAAAATGAAAGAAATATTTTCATTTTCATTTCATTCCATTTTTATAAGATACAATCTTCTTATAAGAAAATAAAGGATAATGTTATGAAAAGATTTTGCTTTGTGGGCGCTATCATGATAGCAAGCCCGCTTATTGATGCCAAAAGTACAACGCAGCTGATTGGAGACGGGTTGGCTGCTGCCTTGCCAGCTATCGCCTATGGTGCAACACTCTATCATGATGATAAAGATGGACAGATGCAGTTTTATAAAAGTTATGGTACCACGATAGGTGCAACCTACCTTTTAAAATATAGTATAAGAGAGAAGAGACCAGATACTAATAAACACGACTCTTTCCCATCAGGTCACACTTCAAGTGCCTTTTCAGCAGCCAGTTTCATCCATATGAGATATGGTTTGAAGTATGCTATCTTGCCTTATCTCGCTGCAGCATATACAGGTTATACACGTGTACACTCAAACAGACATTATACAAGTGATGTGATCGGTGGGGCAGTTGTGGGTATGCTCTCTAGCTGGTACTTTGTCACACCTTATAAGCATCTGACTATCAAGCCTGTTGTGTGTGGTGAAAACAAAGGTCTGCAAGTTCAATATAGATGGTAAACAGGAGTACACAATGTTTAAAAAATTAGTGATAATTTCACTCTTAACACTGGCGGTTCATGCAGATATGCTGCATTTTTACAAAGAAGCAGCACAACATTTACAATACGACAAAGCGTATTCACTCTATGAAAAATCCAACAAACTTTCTCAAAAAGGTGTTAATGCCAATAGATTTACAAATTTTAGTGCGGATGTCTCTTATGCAAGGACAGATGCCAAACTATTGACTAGTGGTTTTAACACAACAGATATATCACTCAGCGACACGATAGATATCTTTGGTAAAAACAGTTACAAGATAGCGATGCTTCACTTGGATCTACAGTCAAAAAAGGCTGAACTTGCTTTACAAAAGGAAGCGCTTTTTATCTCCTTGGTACATATGATAGCGCTGTATCATCGTACAGATGAGCAGCTTTCTTTATATAGAGATCTGTTTTCAAAGCAGCAAAATATTTATAAAAAGTTAAAACCTTTAGAGCAACATGGAAGTATCACAAAGCTTGATTTACTGCGATTTAAAAACACACTTACTACACTTTCATTACAGATAACTTCCAAAGAACAAGCGCTTTTAAAGATGAAAGAGCAGTTGAAGCTCTATGCTCCTCATGCCGCGATCCCATCACTTAATGGCACAAAACTTTTATACAGTAAAAAAGCATTTTTGGCACACAATCCACATCTGAAGCTAAACAAAATCGATGCAGACAAACAAACTATCCATGCAAAAGCGATGGATAAGCACTATCTTCCCACACTGACCCCGGCTCTTGCCTATCAAAAGATTGATGATCCCACGGCAAATGGCGATAATTATAGCTTTCATATTGCGATGCATCTGCCTTTACAGAGTGGAGATTTTAAAGAGGCAGAGGCTTTGAAAGTGGCAGCTTTGCGCCAAAAAACAAAAAATATTGCGTATAAACTGCAAAGAGAAAAAGAGTATATAAAACATCATATCGATTTTCAAAATGCCCAAAAACAACTTCTCATCTTGCAAAAGACGCTAAAAGATACTCAAAAATGCCAAAAGAGTATCAAAATAGCTTATCTAAAACGCTATGTTGATTTTAACACTTATTTACAAGTTTTGACACAATATCTCAGTGTCAAAGAGCAGATAATCACCTTAAAATACAAAAGTGCTTTAGAAGCAATGATACTAAACGGTGTCTCATCAGGTAGGATTTATGAGTGAAGTGATCATCTCTTGCAAAGATATTGTCAAAACATATAACGCAGGTGAAGCAGAGGTCAAAGCACTGCAAGGTACTACGCTTGATATATATAAAAATGAACTATTGATGCTTGTAGGGCCTTCAGGTTGTGGTAAGACGACATTTGTTTCCGTGATGACGGCACTTTTGCGTTTTGACAGCGGAAGCTGTGAAGTATTGGGCAAAGAGATATCCACGATGCGTGATGAAGATAAAACAGCATTTAGGGGTAAAAATATAGGTTTTGTGTTTCAATCCTTTAACCTTCTTCCTTCCCTGACTGCCATAGAAAATATCGCTTTGCCTTTGACCATAGCAGGGGTAAAAAGGCAAAAAGCACAAGTTGCAGCAAAAGAGATGTTGGAGGCTGTAGGGTTAGGGTTAAAAGCAGATGCCAAACCAAACCACTTAAGCGGAGGACAACAACAAAGAGTAGCGATAGCAAGAGCATTGGTACATCAGCCAAAGCTAATCATCTGTGATGAACCAACAAGCAGTTTAGACCACAAGTCAGGTCAAGTCGTCATGGAACTCTTAAAAAAAATCACACAAGAAAAAGGATCTACCTTGATAGTAGTCACACATGATAACCGCATATATCAATATGCAGACAAGATGGCTTATATGGAAGATGGAAAGATTGTAAAAGTGGAGGTTTCATGAAGACTTTTTTTATATTGATACTGGTTTCTCTCATCGGCATAGGTGCGTCACTGGGTGTTATATACTATGGGGATATGGAGCAATCGGGAGACAATATTGCTTTACCCTCTATCAAACTTCCCTACAAATCTTTTATAGCAGGCACAGGCGTGATTGAAGCTGGGAGTAAAAATATCTATGTTGGATCTTTAGCACAGGGTGTGATAAAAAAAGTCTTCGTTCAAAGTGGAGACAGGATTCAAAAAGGAGAATTGCTTTTTGAGATAGATGATAGCAGTAAAGCAGTACAAATGCCTCTGTTTAAAGCGCAGATAAAAGTCTCACAAGCAAAGTATGACAGTGCCAAACATCAACTAGAACTCATTCAAAACTTTAAAAAAGTATCACCGCATATGGTAACCAAAGAAAAACTGATGGCTGCAGTGGATGCTTACAATGAGGCAAAAGCCTCACTTGCACTTGCACAAGAGAAACTTAAAACTTTACAAGAAGTGTTAAATCGCTACAAAGTCTATGCACCGATAGAGGGTATCGTGTTACGCTCAAATATCACAGAAGGTTCTTACTTTGATGCACACTCAAAAGCACTTGTGATAGGAAGTGATAAACTCAGCATCAGGGTAAATATCAACGAGTTTGACAGTTGGAAGTTTGTACCCAACAGTGAAGCCGTTGCTTTCATAAGAGGCAATCCAAAACAAAAAATTGCACTCAAATACCAATATACCATCCCTTTTGTCGTATCTAAGAAAAATTTGACAGGACTCAGCACCGAAGCCACAGACACAAGAGTGCTTCAAGTGATGTACGGGGTTGAAAAGAGAGCTGATTTTCCTCTTTATGTGGGTGAAATGCTGGATGTATTTGTGCAAACTAAGCAGGACAAGTAATGTTTAGGATTGCGGTTGAGATGCTGATGCATGACAGAACCAAATATCTTGGGCTATTTACAGGGATTGGTTTTACGGCATTTTTGGTTACTTTTGCTATGAGTTATTTTGCAGGTTTCATGACAAGAGGTTTTGCTCTCGTGAGTGAAAATCCCTCAGCGACTGTCTGGGTGATGGACAAAGCGGTCAATTCTACAGAAGCGACTATCAACATGAGTGATGCTTCACTTGGACTGGTTCGAGGGGTCAAGGGTGTGGATTATGCTACGCCTTTATATCTAGGTGATGTTACGGCTAGATTTCCAAATGGACACTTTCAAAGTTTTCAAACCATAGGAGTGGACGATGCATCCCTCAGTGGAGCACCCAAATCTGCCGATATGCTTCGCCTGCCAGATAGTGTCATCGTTGATAGTGGGGGAACAAGCGGCAAATTACAAACCCCGCTTCACAAAAAAGATAGGTGGAGCTATGACGGTTCACACCTGGATGTCCCGACAAGAGAGCTTCGATATGGTGATGAACTGCTTATCAATGATAAAAGAGTTGTGGTAGCTGCTGTATCCCAGACGATTTCAAGATTTCCTCCAAGACCTTTGCTATACACCACTTTGTCAAATTTCAAGCGACTCATCCCAAGCGAGAAAAGATATATCACTTTTATCATGGTACGGGGTGAAAAAGGCATCACACCACAAACCCTTGCCCAAAATATCAGTAAAGAAACAGGACTCAAAGCCATTACAAGTGCAGCATTTAAAAAAGAGACAGTACTGTGGTTTTTGATCAATTCTGAAGATGTTGGCGATATGGTAAATATGGTAATCTTAGCCATGCTGGTTGGTTTTGGAGTTACGGGCGTGATGCTTTATATGTTTACCTATGAAAATATCAAACAGTACGCCGTCTTAAAAGCGATGGGAGCATCCAATAAACAGCTTACAAACATGGTTTTCACACAAGCTTTTATAGGTGTTGTGGCAGGAAGTGGCATAGGGATTGGTGTGTGTACGATTTTAGAAGAAAGCATAGCAAGTGCAGACTTCCCTTTTAGGATGATGTGGTTTGCGCCGCTGCTTGGGTTTTTAGGGGTGCTGATTGTAAGTATTACAGCGGCTATGATCAGTGTGAGACCTGTACTGAAAATGGAGCCGGGCATTGTCTTTTCCAGTCGATAAAATCCTTTACATGTACTCTTTTTCACAGGCTGGTTTTAGACAGTTTTGCGGTATTTGACCCTGGATGACTTGTTGTAAATTACGCAAAGATATTTCTAAAATTCTCTCCAGTGCTTCTTTGGTATAATAGGCCACATGCGGTGTATAAAGAAAATCTTTTTTGTGGGCCAATGTCACATCCGTTGAGACATCGCAAGCAAATATATTATGCATATCATGATAGAGAGCAGGTTCGATTATTTCCTCTCTTGCTACATTTATCATGAGAGTTTCTTTTTTTATCAAAACAGCATTTTTTTGATTGATGAGATGCGTAGTTGACGGGGTGAGAGGCAGTGCTATCATGATAATGTCAGCCTGCTCCAATACCGTTTCCAGTGAGACAAAATCGATACCAATTTGATCGAAAAGATCTTTTTTGCTACGTGAATAGCCTAAAATTTCCATCCCAAAACCTTTGGCGATCTTTGCCATCTGCAGGCCGATCGTTCCCAGTCCCAAAATCCCTATCTTCTTTCCAAAAAGTTCCATCCCTTTTAGATCAAGATAGTGAAAATCCTGTTTGGCACTTCTTTGTAAAGAGATACAGGTCTTTCTGGTGGTATTTAAAAGCAGTGAAAAAGCATATTCTGCCACTGCCGGCCCAGCATATCCGGCGACATTGCTGACAATCATCCCTCGTTGATATAAAGAAGCACATTTTAAGTGTTCATACCCACTTGAGCGAGTCTGTATATAGCATAAATGAGGTAGTTTTTCAAGTATTTCGTCACTGATAACAGAAGCGATAAAGAGTGAGATTGCTTCATAGTCCGCAGGCTTTAAGAGAGTTTCCTGCAGTGTTGTTTCAAAAAAGGTGAGTGTATGTCCCTGCAGATGGGCACTGAAAAACTCTTTTTCTTCTTTTTTACATTCAAAAAAAGCTATCTTCATCTTTGCTCCTCCTCCTAGAATAGGCTGCTATCATGATAGCCAAAAAGTACTGTAAAACTTAGAAAATATTACCCTTCACTTGAGAGATAAAAGGTATTGATACCAGCGCGTTTATCAAAATTTTTGCCCTGTTTATCGGTATATGAGTCGATGATCGCTCTGGCGTTGGTATAGCAGTTTGTGTGCGCGATCGTTTCTATGGTATCAGCTTCTTCTAACAGTGTCAAGTCATAACCTCTTTTAAATTTTGCAGCTCTTTCATCATCGTTTATTGTATATTTGGTGATCGTCAGTTCCCGTATCAAATCAATCCGGGCTTTTTTCTTTTCATCTTCAAAGCGCAAGATTCTGTTACCGTGTGAAGTCACTTTCATCGTTTTTGCTGTTTCTATGTCTGCAGTGTCTTCCAGGATAACATATACATTTGTGTTTATCATGATAGTATCGCTACTGAGTTTTTTGATCTTTTTGATGGTTGTTTTTTTACCTTTAGCCATGATTATTTCTTATTCTTTTTGCGTGATGCTTTTGCCATTTTGGCTTTTTTCTTTGCCTTGGCTTTGGCTGTTTTGAGCGTGGCTTTTTTTCTGCTGTTGATGATCTGTTCTTCTTTGTGCTCTTTGCCTTTATGCGGTGATTTTTCAGAGAGCAGTTTTCCTTTTGCGTAGTAGGCCAGTTTGTCGCCGTTACTGGTGTCGATGCTGGATGTGTTTGCACTTGCCATAGGTGGCTCCTTTTTTGGAGTGATTATAGGGTATGAAGCTTAAATGCTCTTAAAGGCCGGAAGCTTAGATAAAATAAAAAGTTATGTTACAATATCCCTTCATTAAAATTTTATAAAAGAGATAAAAACCATGGAATTTTTACGCAAACTATTTTCCCCAATTACGGGCTTGCTGGGTTTTATACAAAAGTATTTTAAATCACTGATTTTTTTACTGATACTGTTTTTGCTTTTTTCAAATTCAAAAACAGATCTCTATCAGCCCAATCTGATGGAGATTCATTTATCCGGGCCTATCTTTGAGAGTGATACCGTGCTGGAAGAGATAGAAGCAGCAGAGAAAAAGTATATCAAAGGGGTACTGTTTGTTGTAGATTCACCTGGCGGGGCTGTCTCACCATCCATCGAAATTGCAGAAGCACT
>JANTGR010000090.1 GCA_024762875.1 Sulfurospirillum sp. | reverse complement strand
GGAAACACCTTATGTTCATGGAGATCAAAAAGGCACAGGTAAATCCTACGATGAGAATGGAAAGTTAGTAGGTTGTACGATATTTTTTGGTGGTGGCAGAACACAAAATTGTATGCCCAAGTAAAAGGAAGCGTGTATTGGTAGTGGTTTCTTCTTGCTACCGCCACACAGAAACAATTACCATACTTAATTTGTGAAAATTTAGATGATATGATAGAACAAAGTATAAGAATGAAAAAGATTTCGATGATTTTTATAAGTGCATTTTGATGCTAGCTGTGAGTACCGCTTCTGTAAAGACTACGGATGTAGCAGTTCAGAAGGGAGTGTTAGAGATTCCGTGTCAGTCTGATAAAATACTATCAAGGACTGACAATGAAAGAAAAATACGAATTTGACTTTAATGAAATATTCAAGGAATTTAGAAGCGGTAAAAAGCTCACAGGAAAAGGTGGGCTTTTAGCCCTGATGTGGCATCCAAAAACCAGAAAGAGTTTATGCGGGATCTCAAACGTGTCTATAAGGCAGTTTCCAAAGAAGCAGCCCAGCTGGAACTGGACAGACTTGATGAAAAATGGTGAACTATGTATCCCATCGTCAGTTTCGGAAATTGACCAAGACCAAAGATGCATTCCCTAACGAGAACAGCCTTTTAAAGCTGCTCTATCTTGGAATACAGAAGCATCCAAAAAATGGACTATGCCAGTCTGGAACTGGTCTTTGACCTTGTCCCAGCTGGCTATCTTCTTTGAAGGGAGACTGGATAAATATCTGGAGATGTAGCATTTATGTTACCAATTGTGGCTGACACAGAATTTTAAACGCTCTCCTATTAAAAAGGAAACCCAGCTGGTTTTGTAAGAAACCATGTCTCTATTGCTTGGTCACCACCATCATATTCTGCTCCCAATTGCCACATCTTTTTCTCTGGCGTATCAACAATCCTTAATAGATAAGCATGCATATCATCAGCATCCAGTATCTTTCCATCACGAATAGTATACTCAAATGACTCAGATCCCGTATCAGAAGTAGCAGTGACATGGGTAGCATTAAAATCCAATTTGGCTGATTCATTTCCATCCATCACATAAAAGCTTTTTCCATCCAACATAGCTGTTGTCAAAGCGAGGGTATTATTTTTATCCAGCACGGTGATGTTTATCGCTAAATTGTCACTCTCTGTTCCATCTGTTGCATTGATTTCGCTCGTTACCGTACCGTTAAAATCTGCTGTTGGATAATAGACTACACCAGCAAGTGTGTCTAAGTCCACCAACTCTCCGACGGTCGCATCACTGCCATTGATCTGCAATGTTCCATTTGATGGTAGTGTAACCACTCCCATCGTCAATGGGTCTTGGTCACTGTCGCTGATATTTACCATATTCATCTCAAGAGGTATTCCTGCCAGTGTGATAGGAGAATATGCCAGAGAGATTTCAGGTGCATGATTTCCACCCACGCCAGGAACAAAACCTGGAAAACCTGTTGGTTTTGTAAAATACCATGTATCGATACCTTTGTCACCACTCTCTTCTTCATACAGTACATCTACATGGTCTGCCTGGAGATCCAAAAGAGACAGTACTGTAGTACCATCATCCATCGTCACAGTCACTTTACCGTTGGCTACCACATAGGTACCATTGTTGACAGTGATGGCATTGCCATTTTGTTCTGTAGAATTAATATCTGTTGTCGTCGTTTGAATCTTTTCATACACTGGACCGGTTTGTTCCATCCATCTGCTGTAAAAAGTTTTGTTGGCAAACATATCGGCAGTCAAAGGAACAGTTTTCAGTGTGACAAAAGTCTCTATCTTGTCATAACTGTGTTCATCATTTTCATTATCTTCTGCCACTTCCGCTTTGACGATCAGCGCACTATGTAAAACATCTTCAATACGCTCTAACGATGTAAGCGGTACACGCAGCTCTACACCTTTGTTATCTGGAAGTAAATGATAGCGATATCCCGCTACCGCGCCATCTGCACCTTTTTGCATATAGTTTCCGCCTTGTGCCATGAGACCAAAAGCATAATAATTATTGATTGTTATATGTAAGGTATTAGCATAGTTTGCTGTTGCTGGCGCACTATCAAGGGCATCTTTGATGTCACCCTTTGTCTTTACATCAATTACCAACTCACCGCCGTTTACTGTCGTTTTGAGTGATGTAAGTTCAAATCCGGCATGACTATTGTTGCTGTCACTTTGCGAATCTTCTACCTTTTGTGCAAAGTTTGCACTTATCTGAGCGATTTTTGTTTTGGCCTCCTCTTCTGTGGCATACAGGTAGATATTCATATCTTCATCATGAGGCTTGATGACAGAATAATCCGCTGTTTTGACAATTCTCTCAATCATAAAACCATCAGCAAATCTTAACTTAGCACCCTCAATTGTATAAGGAGTCACATCATAATCTGTTTCATCAAACATGCTTGTCCACTTCATCTCTGTCGCATTAAAATCAAGCCTACCATAGTCTGCCTTCTCCACGGCATAAAAAGTATGCCCTGCCAATTCATCTGATGTAAAGTCCAAAGCATTGACAACAGGATCAAAAGTACCATTATTGTCAGTGATGCCATTTGTAAGATTTTGCTCTTTCATCACTTGCGCTAACGCTTTAGTGAGATTGGAATCTTCGTTTCCAGCCTCTCCATCTTGTAAATCTTCTGCAATTTCATCGATAACATCCGTAACCGTTTTCTCACTACTTTCAGCCAAGGCATGAAAAGAATCAATAATTTTGCTGTATGCACCTTCCAGCGGGCTATGTGCTATTGGATCAACACCAAACATGTCTTTTATATTTTTTGAAGCTGTTTCGAGATGTTCTGGCTTGATATCGCTATCACCCAGTCTTTCCATCCGCTTTACAACTGCTTCTGTAAGGGGAGAGACATTGACTTTGACAGAACCACTTTCAGGTGTTACAGCTGCCGCAGAATGCAACTCAAGGTCTGGCGCACAATCTACTCTTGCTCCACCAGGAGTAAGCATCTGTGAAACACCATCTTCACATGTGACCTCTACTACAACCACACCATTATAGTCAATATCAAGCAGATAAGAACCATCATCATGATCTGTTCTTCCTTGTGCCAAAAGAGTTTTGGAAGCATCATTTGCACCATATGCTTTGACGATACCATCCACAATCAAATCATCAGAAGCGATACCTTTCAACTCTATTTTGTTCAGTGCAATAGTAGGTTCAGTAGAACTACACCCGATGAAGGAAACAGCCAATATAGTACTTGCGAGGTACTTTGAAATTCTTTTCACATACAATCCTTATTATTTATTTTTGATAATTATATAATTTGCAATCTTAATATATATTTAATAATTATATTTTTTATATAAAATATTAAATTATTTGAATAACTAGAGAAAGAAGAAGAACTTATGCAATTTAAATTTTGAAGCAGCTATAATATTAGAAATTTTTATAAGGAAAATGATGAAAAATATAGTATTGATACTTATCATGATAGTGGTATCTGCCTGGGCAAAGGGGATACATAGCGGGGAAGTAACTGAGAGTATGAACAGTGGCGGATATACGTATATGAAGATCAATGAAAACAATAAAAGTTACTGGATAGCTGCCACAGAGATGCCAATCAGCAAAGGGGATAAAATAAACTTTACAGAAGAGATGCAGATGCAGCAATTTGAGAGTAAAACACTGCACCGTACTTTTGACAACATAATGTTTGTCAGTCACGTAGAAGCAGGCGCTGCAGATACAAGCAGCCATAAACAGCAAAATATACATGTGACAAATGCATTGGCATCTTCTCTTAAAAAAAGCAAGATTTCACCATTTAAAACAGCTGATACTCTCGGTGTGGCAGAGACCTATCAAAAAGCTAAATCCCTTGCAGGAAAAAAAGTCAAAATCCGTGGTAAAGTGACTAAGGTGTCACACATGATTATGGGAAAAAACTGGATACATATCCAAGATGGTACCGGAGATAACAAAACAGATGATATCGTCTTTACTTCTGTAAAAGAAGATGCCAAAGCAGGCGATATCATCACAGCAGAAGGTACCGTAGCCATTGATAAAGATTTTGGATATGGATATTTTTATCCAGTCATTATAGAAGAAAGTACATTCACAAAATGAGAAAATATCGATTTATATCGTGGAATGTTAACGGCATACGGGCAGTAGAAAAAAAAGCAGCCCTCAAATGGATTGATGAACATCATATAGATATCCTGGGATTGCAGGAGATCAAAGCAGAAGCATCACAGATACCTGATTCCATCTTTGCAAAAAACTACCAACATGCACTCATCAACCCTTCGTCCAACAAAGGGCAGTCCGGTGTTGCCCTCTTTACTGATATCGAACCTACTTTTATCGGTACAGCACCTGAAGTAGATATACTTGATGAAGGACGTATCAATGAGATTCATTTTGACAATATTGCCTTTTTCAATGTCTATTTTCCCAATGGACAGCGCTCAGAAGAGAGACTGGCATACAAAATGGGCTTTTATGACCGCTTTTTAGAGCACATCGAAAAAAGACGCAAAGAAGGCAAGTCCATCATATTTTGTGGGGATGTCAACACGGCACACAATGAAATAGACCTCGCCAGACCCAAAGCCAATGAAAAAACTTCCGGCTTTTTAAAGATCGAACGTGAGTGGATGGATAAGCTCCTGATGTATGGCTATCATGATACATTCAGAATGGTGCATGGTGAAAAACCCGATGCATACAGCTGGTGGTCCTATCGTGCGAGAGCCAGAGAAAATAATGTAGGATGGAGAATCGACTACTTTTTTATCTCAGATGATCTGGAAGAAAAGGTGACAGACGCTTTTATCATGGATCACATTCTCGGCAGTGATCACTGCCCTATTGGACTGGAGATAGAGATTTAGCGCCTAAGTGTCGCGATCAGTCTCTTGGGGTGCAGCAAAAGAGAAAGCGCATCGGTAATCTCTTTGCAAACGATATCACTACTCATCATCGTTTCAAGACTGCACCCCTCCTCCCCTACAAGAACAATTCCCAATGCTGCCTGTTTCAACATCTTCTTATCATTGTATCCATTACCTGCTGCCACACAATTTTCAGCTCCCAAAGCATCTATAAAATCAGCTTTCTCCTGTGTATGGTCTGCACTTTCCAAAACTTTCACCGTTACACCGGTTCCTTTCAACTGCGCTTGCACAGTACCAAATGTATCCGCAGTGATAACATGCACCCTGTATTGCTTACACAAATCCGACAGCAGTGATTTTATCTCAGAGAGCAATATGCCATCTTTGGCGATGGTACCATTGTAGTCCAGGACTACCTCTTTTATATCTATTGTTTTATAGTGGGGTATTTTTATTATCATGATAACAGCATATCATCTTTGTTTTTAAAGGTAAATAGGATTATCATACCTCTATGAAAAACATAAAACTTACACAATACTCACACGGGGCAGGATGCGGCTGTAAAATCTCTCCACAGATTTTAGAAAAAATATTGACCAGTTCACGTGACAACATCTCTTACCCGCAACTTCTGGTGGGTAATGACAGCAAAGATGATGCAGCTGCTTTTGACTTGGGTAATGGCACTTCAGTACTGAGCACCACTGACTTTTTTATGCCTATCGTTGATGATCCTTTTACTTTTGGACGTATTGCAGCAACCAATGCTATCAGCGATATCTATGCGATGGGTGGTAAACCACTGATGGCGATCTCTATCTTTGGATGGCCTATCAATGTTCTCAGTGAAGCAGTTGGTGCACAAGTTATCGAAGGCGGCCGTGCCGTCTGTGAAGAAGCAGGAATTCCACTGGCTGGTGGTCATAGTATCGATTCACCTGAACCGATATTTGGTCTGGCAGTCACAGGACTGGTTGACAATAAAAATCTCAAGCAAAATGACACAGCTACCCCGGGATGCCAACTCTTTTTGACCAAACCACTGGGCATCGGCATCATTACAACGGCCCAAAAACAGGATAAAGTAGAAGAAGCAGATTTACAAAATGCGATCGATGCCATGTGCACACTAAACAAAATAGGCAGTGAGATCTCGCAGATAGAAGGGGTCACTGCCATCACTGACGTTACGGGATTTGGGCTGCTGGGGCATCTATGTGAGATTTGCGAGGGGAGTGATCTCTCTGCCCTCCTGTACTTTGACAAAGTACCGCTTTTACCAAATGTAGAAAAATACTGGCAGATGGGCTGTGTGCCAGGCGGTACCAAGCGAAACTTTGAAAGCTATGGTCACAAGGTATCACCTATGGATGAAAAGATTCAGGATATACTGTGTGATGCCCAGACCTCCGGAGGACTTTTATGTGCTGTTGCACCCCAAAGCGTTGAAACATTTTTGGCACTTACTAAAGAAGCCGGCTTGGACCTGCAGGCCATTGGAGAGCTGCAAGAAGCCGGAAAATACAGAGTCGAGGTACGCTGAGTGGATTTGCCTCTTACTGAGGATTTTCGCGAAATTGTTCTATCCAAGCGGCCGCTTATCGATGTGCGTGCGCCGATAGAGTTTCAAAAAGGTTCTTTTCCCCACACAATAAACCTCCCTCTTATGAATGATGAAGAGCGTCGCCTCATCGGGATACGCTACAAAAACAACGGCAATGCTGCAGCCGTAGCGCTGGGAAAAGAGCTTATCGATGGCCAGCCCAGAGCAATACGCACCAAAACATGGAAAAGCTTTGTCCAATCACATCCTGATGCCTATCTCTTCTGTTTTCGAGGCGGACAGCGCTCGCAAATCAGCCAAACCTGGCTTGCAGAAGCTGGTTATACAGTCCCCCGTATCAAAGGCGGATATAAAGCCTTTAGATACTTTTTGACACAAGAATCCGAACGCATTGCAAAAGAGAGTTCTACCTGTATCATAGGCGGGCGAACAGGATCAGGCAAAACCCTGCTGTTAGCTGGGCTGCCTCAAAGCATTGATCTTGAAAAATTTGCCAACCATCGAGGATCAAGTTTTGGGCATTTTCTATCAGCACAACCCTCTCAGATTGACTTTGAAAATACCCTGGCCTATGCTCTGATCCAGCACGAAGCAGCAGGATATAACCATCTCATCATTGAGCATGAAAGTAAAAATATTGGAAAGCGCTATATACCAAAACCTGTTTTTGAAGCACTGCAAAAAGGTGCATTGCTCATACTGGAAACACCGCTGCATGAACGGGTGGAAATCACTTTTGATGAGTATGTCACAAAAGCACTGCAAAATTATCATGATACATTTGGTTTTGCGGGAGCAAAAAAGTGGTTTGATGATGCCAATACCGGACTTGACCGCATACAAAGGAGACTGGGAGGACAACTGCACAAAGAGCTTAAAGCACAATTTTCAGAAGCATTTCACACCCAGCAAAATGATGGTTCACTTGAAGCACACAAAGCCTGGATAGCGATTTTACTTGAAAAATATTATGATCCGATGTATGACTATCAAATCAAAAAAAGTACAATTCCCATCATATTTCGAGGTAATCAATCACAAGTCATGGCATATTTAAACGATTTTCAAGCAGCAGGATAATACGCTCAAAAAGAGGGATATTGTGCAAAACTTTTGTAATAGTACCCGCTTTTAGGATTTTTTTTAAACTCTTGCAAACATTATACCGATTTAGATAAAATACCAAAAACATAATCGGAGAAAACGATGAAAATCAAAGACTGCAACTCACTA
>JANTGR010000089.1 GCA_024762875.1 Sulfurospirillum sp. | reverse complement strand
AGTTTATCACCCGGTGTGACTGGTGCACGAAATTTACACTTATCGATACTCATAAAGTAGACAACTTTATTTGCTGCATCTTGCTGCGCTTCTTCACCAAGGCTTTTAAAAGCCAGTACACCACCAGCCTGTGCCATACCTTCTACGATCATAACACCCGGATAGATAGGATGATCAGGAAAGTGTCCTTGAAAAACAGGCTCGGAAATAGAAACATTTTTATAACCGACAATCGACTCGCCGCTTTTCATATCCGTCACTCTGTCGATCAGTAAAAAAGGAAACCGATGAGGAAGGATTTGTTGTATTTGGGTGACATTTAATACCACGCTAACTCCTATTGCAAAATTAGCTGATTTTATCCTAAAGTTACTAAATGCTCCCTTGTATCTTCATAGGCTTTTGCTTCACAATAGACCTGAAATGGCGCACTTTGATCAATATCTTTAAGTACGATTATCGGTGAAAGTGCATAAAAATTTTGGATGATTTTATTTCTTGCTTGCATTTCTTCATCAAACGAAGGCGGATTATCAATAATATCTTGAATATTATGATAATTTTTTTCTAATAATTGATTAAAGGTAGCAAGAGAGATAAAGCGGATATTTTCATGACGAGAGAAATAAATATCTTCAACTTTGTCTTCTATACGTGTTTTGACAAATTTTCTTTTTATGAGTGAATAGGGGAGAAAATAGGAAGGTAAAACCGTCCCTTTTTGTTTCACGTAGGCTCTTAAAAGTCTATAATTTAAGAATTTTTCACGGAGTATTTTATACTTTTGCCCTTGCTCCTCTATCATGATACGCTTGCTATAAAGTGCAATCCTATCTTCTATAGATTCAGGTTGAATTTGTTTAGAAAGTGGTGAAAAAAGTTCATCTGCCAAACGATTTTGTTCTTCTCGCTGCATCGTGAGCGCATAGATACAACCGCAATAATCCTGATGATATATCTGCTCTTCCCTCGCCATGGCAAACTGCTTTTGTGTACCGCCACCCTTTCTAAAATCCGGTGCTTCAAAATGCACACCGTATTTTTTCTGCATCATGATACCCGCTTCGCCCAGTTGCTCAAGAGATTTTTTAGGACTTGTTAAAAGGGTGGTGGTGAAGGTTTTTTCGCCAAGTTCCTCTGCTTTTTGTGCCGTCGTTTCCAAGCGATTGTCAAAACAGAAGTCGCATCTAGCCCCCTTTTCGGGTTCTTTTTCCAAGCCACGCACCGCATCGATCCACCCTTTATAGTCATATTCACCTTCGATGAGATCGATGCCGAGTTTTTGACAACTTCGTTTGACATCCAGTAAACGAAGCTGATACTCACTATAAGGGTGAATGTTCGGGTCATAAAAAAATCCCGTGAGTTTTTCATCGGGATACTCTTTGGCTAAGCGCTGCAAAAAAAAGTGACTGTCAACAGCGCAACAGATGTGAACGAGCATTTATGAAACCTGCAACTCTTTGAGTGTTTCTTTGACCGCTTCGACATGCCCTTTGACACGTACTTTTTCCCATTTGGCAGCGATGTTTCCATCAGGAGAGATGATAAAAGTGCTTCGTACCACACCCATGTATTCTCGACCGTAGTTTTTCTTGAGCTGCCACACACCATAGGCTTCACAGAGTGTTTTGTCTTCATCAGCAAGCAGGGTGATTTTTAAATCTTTTTTCTCGATAAAATTTCGATGCTTTTTAGGACTATCAGGACTCACACCCAAAATCACCGCATCCAAATCTTCAAAGTCTGGCAAGGCTTCCGTAAACTCACACGCTTCCGTGGTACACCCTGGTGTATTGTCCTTTGGATAAAAGTATAAAACTATCCACTTTCCACTCAAATCTCTTAGGCATATCTCGGTTTCATCTTGGTTTGGTGCACAAAATTCTGGTGCTTTGCTTTCTACTTCTAACATATCGTCCCCTTTATTTTTTTGGTATTTTAACATAATTTTTTATGGATATGTTACAACAGACTATGAAAATCCCATAGTATAGATATGCCCTATACTTTTATCGCTTTAAACCGTAACCTTTCATAATCTATAACCCATCCCTCTTCTTTGCTGTATAAAAGTGGTTTTAATAAGGTTTTGACTTCTGTTTTAAACTGGGCTTGTTGTTTTGGTGTGAGATGCTTGATGATACCATTGGCAAAGACATCTAGCCAATGGGTGATATCGTCTATCTTGGTAGGGCGTACAATCGTCTCTATCATGATAACCTCAAAACCACAAGCTTCTAAAAGTGCCTTATAGGTATCTTTGGCAGGAAAATACCAAGGATTATTAAATGCACCATACTTAGGATGTTTCTCAAACACTGCTTTGATGGCATGCAAGAGATGTTTGATATTGTTCTCTCCTCCAAATTCTGCGATGATGCGTCCTTTGGGTTTGAGTACTTTGTACATCTGTTTTAAGGCTTCATCTGGTGTTAAAACCCAGTGCAGTGTAGCGTTGGAAAATATAGCATCAAAAGTCTGCTCAAAGCGCAAGTCAGTCGCTGACATCATATAAGCTTCCAAGCCTTTTTCTTTGCTTTTTAAAACCATATCTTCACTTAAATCAACAGCAATAACTTTAGCACCTGATTTTTCTATTTCAAGTGCCAATGTCCCCTCACCACAACCCACATCAAGAATCTTTTCTCCTTTTTGGGGGTTTAAAAGTTCCACAACAGGCATCGCTAGATTTGATACAAAATCAGCGTGTTTATGGTACTTTTTGGCATCCCAGTCATTAGATTCTTTTTGCATATTATCTGCCATAATAGGTGATGATAGAGCTTTTGGAAATCGTGTGTTGATTGATCATAAATCCTACCAATGCGGAGTCACTTTTGGCACTAACAGGCAACTTATCTGTATCCAGGGCATAGACTGTGGTGATGTAACGGTGTGGTTTGTCGCCCTTTGGAGGACAAGCCCCGCCAAACTTTGTTTGTCCAAAGTCATTCATACTCTCTATCGCGCCTTTTGGAAGTGTACCATGCGCGCTGGCATCTGTCATGATAGAGGTCGTATCTGCCGGGATATGCGTCACTACCCAGTGCCACCAGCCACTACCCGTAGGTGCATCAGGGTCATAAACGGTAATCGCAAAACTTTTGGTACCTGTTGGTGCATGCTCCCAGACTAGTTGAGGTGACATATTTTTCCCGCTGCATCCAAAACTGTTAAAGACTTGATTTTGGGATAACTGTCCTAATAAATCTTTGCTCTTTAAACTAAAGCCATCCGCAAACAATATGTTTGAAACTATCATGATAAAAACTAAAATTTTCATTTTTGCTCCTTGTGTTGATATGGAAGTAGTATAGTAAAAGATAAGATGATTTAGTACAAGAAAAGTTATAATTTGTGTCGGAATTCTTTAGGGGTGCAGTTGTAGTACTTTTTAAATTGTGCGATAAACCACGATTGGGTCGCATAACCACACTCGGTCGATATCTCTTTGATGGACTTGTCTGTGTTTTGTAGCATCATCTCTGCTTTTTGTAAGCGTTGGGTATCTAGCCAGGATTTTGGGGTAGAGTGATGTTTAGTCTTGATGTAGTCTCTTAACTGCGCGTTTGAGAGTCTTGTCATCGAACACATATCTTCTACAGTGAAGAGCAAATCGATATTGGATTTTAAGATATAGTCGATGCGGTCTTTGCTTGTGGCAACGATAGCACGCAAAAAAGATAGCGTTCGCTCTTTATGAGAATGGAGCAAAAAAAGTAACAACTCTTCTATCTTTAATTTTAAAAGTGAAGAGGGCAACCCTTTGTCTATATAGGCCTCCAAAAGAGCGATATTATCATCAAACAATAGGTCGTGTTTTTTTATCATGATAGCTTCATGGGAAATAGCATCTTTTAGATTGAGCTCAAATCGCTTCACAAAGTCGATGATAAAGGCATCATCAAGATAGAGTACCACGACTTTATACGGGGCAACATCCACTACTCGTTCACTCATATAGTAGTTGTTTTGTGTCAAAAGTGCGATATCTCCAGCTTTAAGAGAAAATTTTTTATCATCAAAGCTGATGATTTTTTCACCACTTTGCAGTAAAATGATACTATGCATCGTGGTTCTTATAAACTTGGTACTCTTTTGGGTGGCTGTTTGATATCGTAAACAAAAAAGTTCCTCAATCTGTGTGAGATGAAAACTTTTATCGTTTATCAGTGCATTTGGAAGAACATGTGTCATAGCATCAACATATCACCACCGATTTTATCTCCGTAAACTCTTCCAACGCATATTTAGGTCCCTCTTTCCCGATACCACTGAGTTTACTCCCACCATAAGGCTGGATATCAAAACGAATAGTCGGGATGTCATTGACTACCACACCACCACAGTCAAATTCTTCAATGGCGCGTTTGGTATTTTGTAAGTTGTTGGTGAAGATAGAGTATTGTAATCCGTAAGGAGAGTCGTTTATCTTACCCAGGGCTTCGTCAAAGTCTTGTACGGCCACGATACTGACAATAGGTGCAAAAACTTCTTCACAGATGATATTCATATCATCCGTTACCTTATCCATGACAGTAGGTGGAAACATAAAGCCTTTTCGTTTTCCTCCACAAAGTGCAACGGCTCCTTCATCTATAGCACTTTGTACCCAGCTTTCAGCGCGTTTGGCGGCTTCTTCGTTGATGAGTGGTCCCATAAAGGTATCATCATGATAAGGATTTCCGACGATGAGTTTATCTGCTTCTTTGGCTAAAGCCGTGGCAAATACATCTGCTATCTCGTGATGCACATAGATGCGTTGTAAGGAGATACAGACTTGTCCAGAGTTGGAAAATGCCCCCAGAGCACAGCGCGCTGCGGCGACTTCTATATCAGCACTTTTATCGATAAATGTCGCGGCATTGCCTCCTAGCTCTAAAGAGACTTTTTTGATACCAGCTTGGGAGATGATGATTTTCCCCACAGGCACAGACCCCGTAAATGATATGGCTCTTGGTATTGGGCTTTGCACCAGTGTCGAGCCTACTTCCGCGTCACCATAGACAAGGCTCAGGGCATTGGGGCTTCGATGCTTGCTCTCTGTAAACAGCTTGGCAAATTTATACGCTGTCATGGGTGCTTCCGGGGTGGGTTTGAGTACGATAGCATTGCCCGATATGAGGGCAGGGGCTAATTTGTGCGCGATGAGGTTGAGTGGAAAGTTAAACGGCGTGATAAGCACCGCTACCCCCACCGGAACACGCATAGTATAGCTGATAGTTTTTTTGCCACTTGGCATCGCATCAGAGGCAAAAGTCTCTCCGTGTTGCTCGATAGCTGCCGAGACAGAGAGGCGCAAAGTCTCTATACATCTATCCACTTCTATGCGCGAAAAGGTGATAGGTTTGCCCACTTCTGCCGTGATAGTCTGGGCGATATCTTCTCTGTTTTCCCGCAATCCTTCGATGACATCTTCTATCCACGATACACGCTGGCTTAGGGGGATTTGTCTGTTATCATGATAGGCTTTTTGCGCGATATTGAGCGCTTCTTTGGCATCGCTGGCATCACAAACAGGGAACTCCGCGACTACTTTTCCATCATAAGGATTTTTGATGGTGTCTGTCTTGGTTTTGGTGACTTCTATGTCTCCGAAAAGTATCTTTGCTTGCATAGGCATCCTTTTATTTTTAAATATTTTCAAATCTCATACAGAGTACATCGACTATCTTTTTTTGTATATCGGGGTTGGTTATGGAAGTCAGTTTTTTTACCAGCCGTTTTTTGGAGATAGTGCGAATCTGCTGGCAAAGCAGTATGGAAGGCTTTTGAAGCTCGGTGGTGAGTAAAATCTCATTGGGATATATCCTTCTTCCTTCTTTCTGTGAGGTAGCAGGGATGATAGTGACGATATCCAAAAAATTTTCATAGTTGTTAGAGACAATCAAGACTGGTCTCATACCTCTCTGTTCCCTCCCTATAGAGGGATTCAAGTCGGCTAGGTAGATGTCATATTGCTTCATGCATCATTCTCAAAATCACTATATCTAAACGCCTCTTCTATCTCTTGCATATCTTTGATATAGAGTTCGTCCTTTGAAGCCTCTATCATCGCTTGTTTGTAGTGCTCTTTTTTCTGCTTATCGACTAGCAGTTGCAGGGCATTAGAGACAAGTTCTGAGAAGGATTGATACTGGCTTGTGATGTCATGCAAATCTAGTTTTTTATAGAGTTCATCATCTATTGTTATCGTTTTTCTTAGCATAGTATGCTCCTTTGTCATACTATAATCATACTCTAAGTAGTTTTAAGGGGTTATTAAAGAGAGGATGGTGCTATCATGATAAGTATCCTCTTTTAGTAGAAAGGTTTTTTATTTACTTATTCTGAAGGTTTTATCTCAGCGACAAAAGGATCTTGTTTTTGTATCAGTTCCTTGATAAGAGAAACAGTTTGTGAAAACTTCTCATCAAAAGGTTGCTCTAAAAGCGTTCCAGCATCTTTAAACTTCCCTAACTCCCTGTAAATTTCTGCTTTCAAGATACGGTCATTGTCATCATCATGATAGTCTAGCAATGCATCAAGAGCTTTCAAGTTTTTTCTCTCTTTTGTAAGCACGGTTTCCTTGAGTTTTAGTAAATAATCTTTTTTCTCCAATTCATGATCTCCACCACCACCTTCTTTATCTAAATCATCACTCCACCATAGTGCACCACAGAGATAACATTTGACAGCTGTGAAAGCGGCTAAAGAAAACTATGAAAGGCTGAAAGAAGTATCAGAAAAGTCCCTAGACAAAGAGACATAGAGTTTATGTTAGAAGTTATTTTAGTGACGATAAAAAGTTTGGAGTATAGTGCGGTAAAAAAGAGTAGGGAGTGCTAGAAAAAAGCATTGGGAAGTTTTATAAACTCCCTCATGCCTTTCCTATCATGATAACCAATCTTCCTTATCACTCTCCTCATCGATGATTTGCCCCATCTCCTGATGTAGACCCCAATAATAGTTTACAAAATATTTCACTTTTTCATCGACAGGCATGAAGTATTTTCCCTCTTTTTTGGCATAACGGTTAAGGAATGCAGAAGCATCTTTTTTCTCCAGATAATGTAGCGCCAATTCTTTATATGTATCCTTATACCAGTCTTTTGCTCTTTCATAGGCTTCATCGCTCATATCTATCTCAAGCTTATTTGTAAACTTCAACACACCACTTTCAAAGAGTCCGTGAAGATGTATAAGCCCTTCACAATAGTATGGTTCTACCTCACCAGTCTCTTTCCATGCTATAAGCCCTATTGCTCTTTTAATGGTGTCATTGAGTACATGGTGTTTCAACTCGTCATTTTCATTGTAGAAAAATGCCATTTGTCCGCCCATAGTCGCTTTGAACTCTTCGATATTTTTGAAATTGCCTGTATTGTTCATGCACGTTTCTGTGTCATCATCCAGCCAGAGGATGTGTCCGTACTCGTGCCCGATCGTAGTGATATTATAGACTTCATGCCAAAGTTGTGGTTTTTTAAAGATGATTTCACGGCTTTGGTTTAAAAAAGCTTCGGGAAAAACTTCTTTTTGGATTTGCATAAAAGGTTTGGCACGTGTAGAGTCGAGAACATTGTCTGCAAATGCAAAGATTTTTTTTCCAAACTCTTTGGTAACAAGTTCGTCATTGGGTACGACCTGCGCTGAGAACAGTCCGCAAAATTCTGCTCCGTAATAGAGTGCAGGACGACCAAGATAGAGCTGTACACGCTCGGCATTGGCAAGTGAACGCTCATAGATTTTTTGACTTGCTGGAATGAGCGGTTCAATTTCACGAAAAACCCTGTTGTACATAGATTTGA
>JANTGR010000088.1 GCA_024762875.1 Sulfurospirillum sp. | reverse complement strand
CGATGACTCATAGGGCACACCCAAACTCTTTGGCAATTTCATTGGCACTCCACAGACCATCTTCATGAAAACCATACCGCCAGTAAGCACCTGCAAAGTATGTATTGTTCACGCCGCTTATCTCGTTTCTTGAACTTTGCGCTTCTATTGCAGCGGCATCGAACTGTGGATGTTCATAAGAGATTTTCTCTATCACTCTATCGATATGTTCTATTTCATTCAGGGATACAAAATACTCTTTGGATGATGAAAGGTTTTGCAGCCGGTTGATCCAGTATGAGAGTGTCACGGCATTGGTATTTTCATTGTTTTTGTAGTTCCAGGCCGCATAAATTTTCTTGTCGGGATAGAGTGCGCTGGTATCGTTGTGCAGCAAAGCATCGTTTTGCTTGTAACGAAATTTTGAAAGAATATCACGCTCTTTTTGCGTGGCATCTGCAAGCATTTTCAGCGCCTCAGGGGCATGCATGGCAAATATCACTTTATCATAGCGGGAATTGGAACCGTCTTCATGAATCAATACCACTTTATCCGCTTCTCTGACAACCCCGACAACATCGCTGTTCAAAAATATCTTGCCGGAGATCTTTGCTTTGATCTTGTTCACATAATTGACAGAACCGTTGCTGACAGTGAGCCATTGGTGCTGTGTCGTCACACCCAAAAGACCGTGGTTTTTGAAAAACTGTAAAAAGGTGCGCGTTGGAAACGCATTCATCTTGTCGCTGGGTGTGGACCAGATCGCTGCACCCATAGGGAGCAAATAACGCTCTTTAAAAGCCTCTCCGTAAGGTTTGAGGTATTCATCGAGTGGTTTATCAAGGTCCGCTGTGTCATGATCCACGTCATAATTGGCTTTTTTGTTAAACTTGAAAATATCATAAATCATTTTGTAGTGCGTAAGCGAAAAGAGATTTCTTTTTTGAAAAAAGATACCTCCGAGTGTTTGAGCATTGTAAGCTACATTTGTCGCCTTATCCCAAAAACCAAAACTCATATCACTCTTTTCTATTTTGACATCAAGCGCTTCAAATAGTTTCGTCAGCAGTGGATAGGTCGGATGATTGAAAACCAAAAATCCGGTATCTACACCAAACTTTTTGCCATCTTCATCTATTTGCGTCGTTCTGGCATGTCCCCCCAAGCGCCCCTCTTTTTCATACAGATCTACTTCATGTTTCTTGCTCAAAAGGTATGCCGATCCAAGTCCGCTGATGCCGGCTCCGAGCACTGCTATTTTCATTTGTATCTTCCTTGTTTATCCTGTGGTGTATAGATCAACTTTTTCAAATCAATTTTTTCTGCCAATAAGTTTTCTATTTTTTGGAGTCTCTCTTTTTTCATCATAGGCGTTCTTGACATGATCCACACCTGCTCAAAATCCTTGTCTGCAACAAGCGCACTTCTATACTCATCATCAATATAATAGACACCATACTCTTTGGTAAATATCCAGAAGTAGGTCATATCTATTTTAGACATGTTTTGCCCCTGTGCTGGTTCGGCACTGCCTTTGTACTCTATGAGGTCACCCCCTATGACAGTGTCAAAACAGCGGTTGTACACCTTGTACTCATTTTCATCTTCTAAAACGTACTCCACACTCGAAGCGACACACTTTTTTTGGTAAGCGTTGTATGTTCTGGCTATCTCGTACCAAAGTCCACTGAACTTTTTCGGACTGACGTAGGAAACCGGTTCAAGCGCATAAGCTTTCACATTGACAATGAGTAAAAATAGCAGGATTAAATTTTTCATACTCTATTTTATGAAAAGAAGAGATTTGTTTGTATCCTGTTTTTGTCAGTTGATTACTTTTCTTGATATTTTCGCAGCACTATCATGGCTGAGAGCTTCAAAAGCAGAGGCAATGCGCCATACAGCAGTTTTAAGACAAAGAGTGCTTTTGGGCTCGGTGCTTCGGCTGAAAAATCCACAAGCCCCAGTATCACAAAACTCACACCAACGCCAAAAGCCAAAGAGAGTTTTGTCAGCATCGCAAAAAAGCCAAAGAGTGTCCCTGAGATCTCTCCATACTTTTTTGTAGCACGCTGGGCAATATCTGTCTGAATGGAAGCAGGAAGTGCGATGTCCGCACCGAGGCTCATCCCAGTAAAAATGGTGATTATGCTGAAGTACACGATGTCACCCTTGCCCAAAAACAGCACAAAAAAGAAGAAAAAGCTCGCACTTCCCATGGAGATGAGCCAGGCGGTTTTTTTAGATATTTTTTTAGAAAGAAGGATCCACAGCGGCAGACTCAAAACGCCTGAACCGAAATAAAGCAGTAAAAGCATACCACTCGCATCTTTAGCATCAACAACCAAAGAGATAAAAAACAAAAAGAGCGTAGCAGGGATGGCATTGGCAAAGTTGTTAAGGAAAAAGGCGAAAAAGACTCTTTTTGATTCCATCATTTCGAGTGTAAAATGTTGAAAAACGCGCACCAAAGAAACACTGTTTTTCCTGCGTTTACTCTCTTTTAAAAAGAGGAAAAAAAGCACTAAAGTGACAGGAAGAATGATACTCAAAGCATCCCATAGAACAAGCAGTGATGCACCCGCATCCTCTGCCACATGAAAGTAGTAAGGCAGTACAAGCGCCAGGAGCGCGCCCAGAATATTGAAAAATTCCCGGCTTGAAGAAAAATGCGTATTTTCATGATAGGAGTTACTGATATCTGAAGAGAGTGCATAGTAAGGAATGCTCAAAAGACTCCAGGCGGCATAGACCCCTATCGACAAAAAAAGCAGGTAAAATATGCCACTCTCTTTTAGAGGATGTGTCAGTGCGTAAAAAGTTACATAGAGTAAAACTGCACCCAGAAGCATCATCCATTTTCTACTCATATAAGTATCACTGAGGTATCCGATAAAAGGGTCGTTGAGCATATCAAAGATTCTTGCGAAAAAGAGGGCTATACCGACACCAAAGACACCCAGCCCCACATCCTGGGCATAAAAGGTCGGAAGATAGACATACAGAGGCAGTCCCAATAATGCTATGGCCAATGCCGGAACGCCATAGATGAAGATCTGAAACTTTGGGCTAGGCATGAATCTTTCTTTTTATCACTCTGATAACGCTGCCAAGAATTGGAATTTTTTCATATACATTTGCACCGGCATCCCAAAAATCGACATGACTTTTTACTCTAGCGTCTGAGTTAAACGCTACCCGTGATACTCCCTCAAAAGAGTTGACATCAGACATGGCATCCATCTGATAAAAGAAGTGCCATTTGATATAGGCTACAGAGCCTTCAGAGATAACCTCATGCACTTGAAACCTCGGATTGTAAAACTTTACATACATATCTTCAAAGATATGATAGATTTTCTCCACTCCTCTCACCTTTTGAAAAGGATCTTCAAAACAGGAGTTTTCATCAAAAAACGCTTGATATTGTTCTATCGGTGTATCTTTGTCTATTGTTTCAAAAAAAGAAGCATATTGCTGTGCATGGTTCATCATAAAGCTTTTCTGGTAAAGTAAAAAGCTATGCTGCGGGGTGCACAACGCAGAAAATATAAAAAACTGGTCAGTAAAAATGGAAATCTTATCTCAAAACGATTTGAGGCGTTGAGTTTCTCATAGATGATTTTTGCAGCATCGGCAGGCTCTAAAAGCTGTGGCATTTCAAAGTCGTTTTTGGCCGTGAGCCTTGTTTTTACAAACCCATGGTTAATGATGCGAACATCTATGTTTTGCAGTTCAAGTTCCGGTTTTATCGCTTCACAAAAGTTCATCAGTGCCGCTTTTGGTGCACTGTAACCTCCCCCGTATGGCAGTCCAAAGTAACTCGATATACTGGCATTAAAGACAAAACTCCCTTTGCCGCTTTTTTGGAAAAAAGGTATTAAAGCAGTCGTGACACGGACAGCCCCAAGATAGTTTATCTGCGTCATCTGCTCAAACTTTTCTATATCCCACTCTGATACTTTCATATGTTCATACACGCCTGCATTGTACAAGCAACAGTCAATTTGTCCAAAACTTTTCCACGCTTTTTGGGTTGCATCCGCAACACTCTTCATATCGCTGACATCCATATCCACAAGCTGTAAAGTCGCTGGAAATTCTACTTGCAGCTGTTGCAGTGATTCTGTTTGCGTCGCTTTTCTGGCACTCACGATCACCTGATAATCATTTTTGAGATAGCGTGTAGCGAGTTCAAATCCGATTCCGCTGCTTCCACCTACTATCCAAATCGTTGTTTTCATTGCGACATCCTTATAGAGCCAAAAGATCCATGGCTTGGATCATGTCTTTATCTCCACGACCGGAGAGACTGACGATGACAGTTTTACCTTCAAGTTCTTCTTGCGGAATCTTTTTGAGATAGGCTATGGCATGGGCACTCTCAAACGCAGGGACAATGCCCTCAACCTGAGAAAGCCATACAAAAGCATCCATCGCTTCTTTATCTGTGATAGCGTCATATTTGACTTTGCTCTCTTCCATCAGATAGGCATGTTCGGGGCCAATGCCCGGATAATCAAGTCCTGCGCTGATGGAATATGCCTCACTGATCTGCCCTTCATCGCTCTGGAGAAGATAACTCATCTGACCATGCAAGATTCCCGGTTTTCCAAGTGCCAGACTCGCACCATGCTTTACACTATGCAGCCCCATCCCTCCCGCTTCTACGCCGATGCATTGGGTCTGTTCTTCATTGATAAAGTGTGCAAACATGCCAAGCGCATTACTCCCTCCACCGATACAGGCGATCACCAGGTCAGGAAGAGCGGATTTTTTTTCCAAAATCTGCCTCCTGGCTTCCCAGCTGATCACTGCCTGAAAATCCCTTACCATGAGAGGATATGGATGGGGGCCCGCGACAGTACCTATGATATAAAACGTATCTCTTGCATGCGTGACCCAGTGGCGAATAGCATCGTTCATAGCATCTTTGAGTGTTTTACTGCCGGAAGATACAGCATGTACTTTGGCACCCAAAAGTTTCATACGAAAAACATTGAGCTCCTGTCTTGCCACATCTTTTTCTCCCATAAATATTTCACATTCCAACCCCATAAGCGCAGCGATAGTAGCGGTGGCAACGCCATGCTGCCCGGCTCCCGTTTCTGCAATCACTCTCTTTTTTCCCATACGCTTTGCCAATAACCCCTGAACGATGGTGTTATTGACTTTATGGGCACCGGTATGATTGAGGTCTTCGCGTTTGAGGTAAATATCTGCGTTCAGCTCCCTGGAAAGTCCTTCAGCCCTGTAGAGTGGAGAAGGTCGGCCCACATACTCCCTTAAGTAGTGGTTCACCTCGCCCCAAAATGCTTTATCAAAACGCACTTTTTCGTACTCAGCATTGAGTTCCAAAAGTGAAGGCATCAGAGTTTCCGGTACGTATCTGCCCCCAAATTTACCAAAATGCCCTCTTTCGTCGGGGTCGAAGTCAAATGCAGTTGGAATATAATCAGTCATGTTGTTTCCTTAAAACCAAGTTTCGTCTATACTTGCTATTGTCGTACGCATAAGACGCGCCTCAAATAAAATAGTTTACAAAACCACAGCGTATTCTTGTAGTACTTCTTTGTTAGTTCATCAATAAATTTACTGTTTTGCTTTATTCATGATGGAGTGAATCATATCCGGAAACACAAAGTAATGAATCAGTGTAAGAGCATACCAGTACGATCTTCCTAAAAGTCCTCTGGGATAAAAATAAGCAGTTTGAATAAACTCATCTCCTTGAATTTTAAATTCAAGCCATGCTTTTCCGGGAACTTTCATTTGAGCACGCAAAAGAACTCTTTCATTCACCTTTATGTCTTCGACTCTCCAAAAATCCAGACTTTCACCAACCCTGAGATTATAAGGATCTCTTCTGCCTCTATTTAGTCCTGCACCACCTATCATCTTGTCCATAACTCCCCTGATTTCCCAGAGCCAGTTGTAGCTAAACCATCCATTATCACCGCCAATTGCACAAAATGTACGATACAAACGCTCTTTCGAAACACCCTTTATGGGTAAAGTCTGACGGTTTAAAAATAGTGCATCTGATATATCATTATTAAACTCTTCTTCCTCTTTTCCCTTAGCATCACTCCAGCGACTCAAGACCTGATTTTCTTCCATCTCCCGAATAGCTTGTTTGACTGCATCTTCATAACTTAGAGGAGATATATCAGGAAAATATCGTTTTGCATTGTCGTTTTGCACAATAACTTCACTAGAGAGCCCCTCTATAAGAGATTTGGCAACATTGTAAGGAACTGGCGTAAAAAAATTCAGCCAATATGATGAAAGTTTTATCGTAAGGACAGGTAGAGGGAAAATCCACCTTTTTAATCCTAAAGCACGGGCACAACCAAGCATCATATCTTTATAGGACATGATTTCACTGCCAATATCAACCATAACACTTTTTTTCAGAGCTATATCTTTTGCTTTTGCGAGATAAGAGACGACATCATCTACGCCTATCGGCTGGGCCAATGTATTTACCCATTTTGGTGTCACCATAACTGGTAATTTTTCTGTCAAGTGCCTTACGATTTCAAAACTGGCACTTCCTGAACCAATGATGACACCCGCTCTGATCCAGACTGTTTCAATTTCATCAGGTCTGCTCGAAAGTATTTCACCTGTTTCAATACGACTCCTGAGATGCTCACTAGCATGCTCTTTGACACCAAGGCCACCCAGATATACAATTCTTTTGACTTTTTGCTTGATAGCAGCATTTAAAAAATTTTGCGCACTGATTTTGTCAAGTTCCCTATAGTTTTTTTCTTGCAAAGAGTGTATAAGATAGTATGCTACATCTACACCTTCCAAAGCTTTTTCTAAAGAATGTATATCAAATGTACTACCTTTGACAACTTCTACATCAGAGCGCACACTTTTTGGATTGCGGGCCAATACACGTAGGTTAATATCTTCATCCAAAAGCTTCTCTTTTAATCTTCTTCCAATATATCCAGTTGCCCCTGTTAATAAAACTTTCATATAATGTCCTTCAAACGCTTTGTCAATTATTTCTATAGTATACTTCTTAAATCCATGCCTTTGTATACTTATTGTGTCACTTCGTTCTCTTTTTGTCATCTAAATTATTTTAATTGTCAAATAAATGCTGCCAATCTTCATTATAATGATAAAATAAAAAAAAATTTATGGCCGGTATATGAAAAAGGTGGAGAAAAACTCTACCGTATGTATGGGTTAGCACAAATATTCCCAAAGCAGATTAAAAAAGTTTCAGGTGACAGTTCTTTAAAATGAAAATCATGAAGAGCGCTTCAATTTTAAAGCTATTTTTCTAAAAAACTTTAAGCAACCGTAAACGACAGATGCCAAAGGTTTATTTGAAAATATAAACTTTTGGAGTTTAAAAAAGAGTCCTTTAAAAGTACAAATATTATCAAGATATGCGACAGCTTCTACACCTTGTAAAATAGTACCATCTTCAACTAACAAGATGATGCCATCATCAAGGTTGAGTCTGGGGTCTAACCCTTTCCACAGCATATTTTGTCTCGCATCACAAAGTTCTAAATCCATGCACTCTCTTAATTCTTTGAACTTGGCATACTGGTTACAAAATGGACATGCACCATCATAAAAAAGATATGATTTTTTCATCTTGAGTTTTTATTTTTGAGAGATGCCTTCTTCAACTGCATAGTGAATATACTCTCTGAGGCACTTTAAAAATATCTCCATATATTTTGTATCGATGCTGTTCACAATAAAGTAAAGTGTAGGCACAGACGATAGCGTCCAGTTTATCTTCATGCCATTTGAGTCTTTGGCCTTTAAGCTCAGAGAT